>JAJHRB010000017.1 GCA_020833025.1 Thermoproteaceae archaeon
GCCTCCTGAATGCCGGCAGCGACTCTACGAAGATCTCCAGCTCGCGCCTGCTTCTGAGCCGCCCGGGGCGCTGCTCGGGCATCTGCCTGCCCGGGGCCGGGTCATTATATGGCTGGGCGGCCGGCAGCCTTAGGCGCGGGTTGGTGCGGCGGCCGGGATTCGAACCCGGGACCAACGGCTCTCCCCGCCGAGAGCGTGGAACTGCGGCGCGTTGCGCGTGGCCGCCATCCTAGACCAGGCTAGACTACCGCCGCTGGTTGTGGCCTGCGGGCAGCATTTTAAACTTTGTAGCGCCAGCGGCCCCCGCAGGTGCACGCTTAAAATAGATGCTGACGGCCTCGGCTATGAGCTCGCAAGCACTGCTGGCGCTCAGCCGGCGGGAGCTCGTTGATCTGTCTAGGTTCAACTTGCCCGAGAAGTACAGGGCGCTTCTGGCGAACGAGAGGGCGCAGTCGTTAATAAAGGAGCGGTACGGGCTCCCCAATTACTCGAGAGTCGTGAAGGTGACAACCTCGCTGTGCCCGGTATGTGGCAGGCGCGTGACGGCTGTCGTCTACGAGGAGGACGGCGCGGTGTGGATGAGAAAAACGTGCGAGAGGCACGGGATGTTCGAGGACCTCTACTGGGGCAACGCGGAGCTGTACTACTACTTCATTCAGTGGGACAGGCCGGAGTACGTTGGGAGCGGGCTCGCCAACCCGTACACAGATCTCCAGATTTACAAGAATAGCGGCGGCTGCCCCAGCGCGTGCGGCCTCTGCCCCAACCACAGGTCCAACACCATTCTGGCAATTATCGATGTCACCAACAGGTGCAACATGACGTGTCCCGTGTGCTTCGCAAACGCCGGGGCGTCTGGCTACGTATACGAGCCGACGCTCGAGCAAATAGAGCGCATGCTCAAGGCATTGAGAGTGCAGAGGCCCTGGGCACCAAACGCAGTTCAGCTGTCCGGGGGGGAGCCGACGCTTAGGGACGACCTGCCGGAGATAGTGCGAATGGCAAAGAGGCTGGGGTTCTCGCACATTGAAGTGAACACGAACGGAGTAAGGCTTGCGTACGACCTGGAGTACTACAAGGCACTAATGGATGCAGGTCTCTCAACGCTTTATCTCCAGTGCGATACTGTTGACGAGAGTAACGAGGGTGTGTGGAGGTACCGCAACTACAGCCCCAAGGCGTACAGAGCAATAAGGGAGAGGGTCGTAGAGAGCGCCAGGAAGGTGGGGCACAGATCAGTAGTGCTCGTAGTCACGCTCGTGAGAGGGTACAACGACGGCGATCTCGGCAAAATCTTGGACTTTGCGATCAAGAACAGAGACGTCGTGCGCTGGATAAACATACAGCCAATAAGCTTTGCGGGGCGCGCGAGACTGTACAGCAAGGAGGAACTGCGGAGGATGAGAGTAACGGTGCCGGATGCGATAATTGAAATTGAGAGACAGACGGGCGGCGAGATTGGCAGGTGGGACTGGAGGCCCACGAACTGGCCGGTGGCGCTCGCGAAGATGCTAGAGGCCATTGCGGGAGCGCCAAAGCCGCTCTTCTCCATGAACCCAGTCTGCGGCGCGGCGACGCTTCTCTACTACGACGAGGACGAGAGGCGCGCGTACCCGATTACTAAGCTCATTGACGTTGACGCGCTCGAGAGAGTGTCGTGGGAGATTTACAAGACAGCGGCGGGCGGCTGGCTGGGCAGGCAGATTGCCAGGGTGAAGCTGGTCAAGCTGCTCCGCGCAATAAAGCACAGAAAGTTGAAGGGCTTGATGGCCGACGTGATTCTCAAGCGCGATTACGAGTCGCTCGGGCGCTTCTTCCTCAACGTCATAGGCATAGGGATCATGCACTTCATGGATCTCATGAATTACGACGTAGACCGCGTGAGGCGCTGCTGCATTCACTACGCGACGCCGGACGGGCGCGTAGTGCCGTTCTGCACGTACAATGTTGTCGGCCACCGCGAGAAAGTTGAAAGCATGTTTAAAGTAAGCGCCGAGGCGTGGGCGCGGATGACAGGCTGGGGCGTGAGCCGCCGCGCGGTCAGCGCGGGAGGAGTGTAGATTTACCCGCCGGTTCGGGTTACAGAAAGGCGCGCGGAGAGTGACGCGGCGGGCTGTCCGGCCCCGCTTATTTATGTGAGCTTGAGCGGCTTGCCGGCAGGCTCCCGAGCGCGGGCGGGCAGCCTAACATTGCAGCGCGCGATCCAGGTCCTCTATGAGGTCCTCTGGGTCCTCGAGACCCACTGAGAGCCTTACGAGGTCCTCCGTGATGCCAAGCAACTTTCTATCCTCTTCCGGTATGGGCGCCGCCGCGCTAATCACGGGATATGTTATTACGCTTTCCACGCCGCCGAGACTCGGGCCCGGGGTTACTACCTTCAGCGACTTCAGGAACTTGACAACGGCGTCTCTGCCGCCGCGAACCCTGAAGGATACCACCGCGCCGAACTTGTCGCCGAATAGCTTCCTCGCCGTGGAGTGCTGCGGGTGTGACGGCAGTCCTGGATAGATAACCTCCGACACCTTGCTGTGCTCCGAGAGGAATTCTGCGATGGACCTCGCGGTCTCGCACTGGCGCTCAAACCGCACGGCCAGCGTCTTGAGGCCGCGCATCGTCAGGAACGCCTCGAACGGCTGCATTATACTGCCGAGCATAGCCCTCCACAGCCACAGCACCTCAACAAGCTCTCTCCGCGCCGCGACAGCCACGCCGCCTATGACGTCGTTATGCCCGGCTATGTACTTGGACGTCGAGTGCACTATGATATCGGCTCCGTACGACGCAGGCGTTGTCAGCACCGGCGTGGCAAATGTATTGTCTACAATCACTAGCGCGTTGAGGTCCCTGGCCGCCCTTATCACGCTCGGCCCGTCTATAACCCTGAGCGTTGGGTTCGTTATTGTCTCAAAAAATACCACTTGCGGTTTTACTTCCTTCAGGGTTTCTATGAATGTCTCGGTATCCGGGTACGCCTTCGTGAGCCTGACGCCGAACTTGCCCAGCGAGGCCAGCAGCCTCAGAGTGGCGCCGTAGGCCTCCATAGTCGAGAGGGCCACGTCGCCAGATTTAGTGAGCGAGAGAAAGACGGTCGAGAGCGCTGCCATGCCGCTGTTGAATGCAAGCGCGTCAGCGCCGCGCTCGAGTCTCGCAATGGCCTCCTCCAGGGGCCTGAGCGTCGGATTTTCCTCTCTGCTGTACTTCAGGTCAAAACCGCGGTCTGACTTTCGAGGCGCCTCTTCCATTCTGAAGAGCGCCGTCTGATATATGGGTGGGTGGAGCGATCCGTAAGGGTCCTCAAAGCGAAAACCGCGTACTACAAGTGTTCCCCTGCGCATTTACACGCGGAGAGGCTCGGTATATAAGCCTTGGTTTATGTTTACTTCTTACGTCGCGACCCCCTCGTGAGGGCTGGGCCCCGCGTCCGTGGCAAGACCCGCTTACTGTCGCGTGGCTTGGACTTTAATAAAAAAAGACTCTCTGCCGGCGTGACGAGAGAGGCCTTGCTACTAGACGACGGCACGGACTTCACGCTCTATCTCATCAAGTTGTTTCTAGGGAACGGCTACGTTGTCAGAGTCCTCGCGCCGGAGGGCCGCGCGGAGCTACTTGCCCGCGAGCCCGCATACATACATACGTACATAGGCAGCCCACGTGAGGCGCTTGAGGGGCTTGACTTTTCCCGGGTGGAAATCGCAGTATTCACGTCGCGCGACGACAGGCTTAACTTGCAGCTCGCCAGAGAGGCCAGGTCTCGTGCGGTCCCCCTCGTTATCATCGCGGCAATGGACAGCAGTGTAGCCAAGGCGGCGGAGGAAGAGGGCGTGGTTGTGATACCGCTGTACCAGTGCGTCGCCTCCATGCTCGTTAATACTCTCAATTTGCGGTTTGCGCGCGTGTTACCAGTCAGAGGCGCCGTGGCAGTTCTCGATGCGCTTGTTACTTCAGACTCGAAGCTGCTGGGCAGTAGCATCCGCGAGATAGAGGAGGGCCTGGGCGTGAGGGCCCTGATAATCCGCGGGGACTCGTTAATTACGTCGCGAGACGCGGAAGTGCAAGAGGGGGACTGTCTAATTGCGGTGGGCCCGCGGAGCGTGCTCGAGAGAATTATCGAGTAGTCGCCGCGCAGATGGACGCCGCCCTCTCATAAATTCTGTTCACAATGGCATATCTGAACTCATCTGCCTTGCGCAGATCTCTGAGCACGGCGCGTATGACAACCATTACTCCGCTCGTGCCGATTTCCTCCACGTCGACGCTCACGTTATTTGCGCCGTACTTCCCGCTCTCGCTCAGTATAAGCTCCTTTATTAGCGCTAGGCTGGGCCAGCAAGGCACGAGGACCCTCACTCTAATCTCGCGGCCCTCTATTACATTCACACGCCTAAACGGCCGCTGGATGAATACTGTATAGGGTACGTATACGTCGTCCCTCTCGGGACTCTTCAGCACCGCGTGGGTCTTGCCGAGGGCGACGACGTGCCCGCGCACGTCTCCGAGATCCACGTAGTCGCCAGTGTGAAGTTTGAGCTCCCTCGTGACAAACGCGCCGGCAAAGTACTGCACTATCACATGCCAGGCTCCCAGCACCAGCACCGCAATTGTGAGTATCATCACGACGAGCGCTACGTAGAACAAGTATTGCAGCTGCATGATGGGAGACGTTGCTGCAAGCAATAGGGTTACTGCAAAAACTGCGAGAGCTAGTTTCGCGACATAGACGAGCTCACGGCCGAGCGCCCTGGCGGCAAGTCTTTTGATGTAAATCAAGGGCACCAGCAGCCCTGCGGCTACCAGCGTGCACACTGCCACTACTGCGGCGTCCATTCATTGCGGTAATTTCAAAGCCGCTTTAAGGCTAACTAAGCCTGTGATCGGCGCCGCGGGGCCGCGGCACTCGCGCCGTGATTCTTTTTCTATCTTCCGGCCGCAGTCTGCGCGCCGGAGGCCTCTCAGTACTTGACCCTGCCGAATACTTTAACTAGCAGCTCGCGGAATTCAGAGTCGTCGTCCAGCTTGTACAGCGCCCTGTAAATTGCGTCTAACCTCTCGCGCAGTACTTTCAATTCTGCAGATGCAACGGCCAGCCTTGTCTGGACCACAGCGTCCGGGTTCACCGATATGCTATCAATGCCAGCCCTCACTAAGAACTCCACGAGCTGCGGGTACACCGACGGCCCCTGACCGCAAATCGATACCGTGCGCCCCGCCCTGTGCGCCCTCTTTATAATCTCGTATATTGCCCTCAGGACGGGGGCCTCTCTCTCGTCAAAGTATCTTGGGTCGAGCCTCACGAGAAAGTCGTTGTCGCGATCAACGCCCATTACCAGCTGCGTGAGGTCGTTAGAGCCTATTGAGAAGCCGTCAAAGTACTCTGATAGCTCCTCGATCGCGTACGCGATTGACGGCACTTCTGCCATGGCCCACACCTTAAAGTCCCTGCCGCGGTGGAGGCCCTCCTCTTCCAGCAGCTTGGCAAACCTCTCGGCCTCCCACGCCGACCTCACAAACGGCGCCATGACCCACACGTTCTTCAGCCCCATCTCGTCCCTGACCTTCCTGACTGCCCTCAACTCGAGCCTGAATGCCCTCTCGTAGTGGGGCGACACATAGCGCGACACGCCGCGCCACCCGAGCATTGGGTTGCGCTCCTCGGGCTCGAATTTCTCGCCCCCCTCCAGCTTCCTGTACTCGTTCGTCTTGAAGTCGCTGAATCTAACGACCACGGGTCTCGGGTGCACAGCGGAGGCCACCTCAGCGATGCCCTCCGCAAGCTTGTCAATGAATCTCTGCTCTCTGCCTACTGAAATTAAATACAGCGGGTGCTGCCCCACCCAGCTGGTTACGACAAACTCTATCCTCATGAGGCCTATGCCGTCAAATGGCAGGTCTCTGTACTCGTGTATCTTGTCCGGCTCTCCCAAGTTCATGTAAACCTTAGTCGCCGTCGGCACGGCACGGTACACGTGCAAGACGATCTCCCTCGGCGGCGCCGCCTCCGCGGCCTTTGTCACTCTCGCCTCTCTCTCCTCCGGGACTGCCGCGCCGAGGAGCACGACTCCCCTGCTGCCGTCCACGGTGTAAACCTCTCCGTCCTTCATTACCTGCGTGGCACTCCCTGTGCCGACGACTGCCGGTATTCCCAGCTCCCTGCTAACAATTGCGGCGTGGGACGTAATGCCTCCCTCGTCAGTCACGATTGCAGCGGCGAGGCGCATGTAGGGCACCCAGTCTGGGTCCGTCATTTTCGTGACTAAGATGTCGCCTCTCTTCATCTTCTTCCTTGCGTCCTCAAGCGTCATGCAGACCTTTGCCGCGCCGACTGCAACGCCGGGACTGGCCGGGATGCCCCGGACTGCCACCGCTCCCGCCGCTCTCACGCCCTCTGCCGCCCTCCCTGCCCTCTCAGCCCTCCTTGACCACGCGGTCTCGGGCCTCACCTGCACGATGAAGATATTCTGCGGGAAGGGCAGATCGGCGTCGACTGCGAACTCTATATCGAGCGGGTACCCGTAGTGCTCCTCCAGTCTCACGGCCATTCTGGCCAGCTCAACTACCTCCTCGTCAGCGAGGGACGGGGCCTGCGCCTTGTCGGGCGGCAGCTCGACCTCCCTCGTGAGGCCGGCCTCGTCCCTCACCACGGCCCTCTTCTTGGCCGCAATCCTTCTCTCCATGATATTTAACGAGCGCTTGTCAACGACAAACTCGTCGGGCGTCACGGCGCCCCTCACTACCGCCTCGCCGAGGCCCCAGCTCGACTCGATGACAACCTTGCTCCTGTCTCCGTTCGCGGGATTGAGCGTGAACATGACCCCGGAGGACCTGGAGTTGACGAGCTTCTGCACGACAACGGCCATTAGGCTCTTCTCGTGCGGTATTCCCATTCTGTCTCTGTAGGCCATTGCGCGGGCCGTGTACAGCGAGCTCCAGACCTTCTTCACGTACAGCACCACGTTCTGCGCCCCCCTGACGTTGAGGTACGTGTCCTGCTGGCCCGCGAACGAGGCCTCTGGTATGTCCTCCGCTGTTGCCGAGCTCCTGACGGCCACCGGAACGTCCTTGACGCCCGTCATCTCGCAGAGCCTCTGGTAGGCCCGCACTATTTCGTCCTCAAGCTCGCGCGGCAGGGAGGCCTCCTCAATATCCCTGCGTATTATTGCGCTGGCCTTCTCGTACTCCTCAGGATCGCCGCGCTTGATGTACTCCGATATTCTGCTCATGATCTTGCCTCTGAGACCGGTGCTCTCCAGGAAGTAGGAGAATGCCTTCACCGTCACTACAAATCCCGGCGGCACCCTGGCAATTCGCGCAATCTCTCCGAGGTTCGCGCCCTTGCCGCCGGCAAGCGGCACGTCCTTCTTGCTAATCTCTTCAATCCACTTAATGAGCTCCATCATGCTTTACGCCTTGGCGCCATTTAAGTATTAGTTCTCCTTCGCGAGTAACACTTGATATCTTTAAGTCTAAGTCCGAAGTGATATTTCAAACAATTTTTACCCGCAGTCTCGTCACGCCGGCGTATCTCTTAAAAACCGAGCGGAACACGGCCCTGGATCTCGGCGGTCTCGTCGAGGCGATCACGCCCGAGAGTCTCCTGCCGCAGTAAATACACCTACGCACAGGGTTGCTGTAAATCAGGTAGTCCACGCCGCAGTGAACGCACCTGCGTATCTCCGGTATCTCGCCCGCCTCGCCGACACTCACGGGCACCCACCCGTCCACTATAACCACGCCGTCAACATAAGGCGCGAACTCATGAACTCTATCGAGACTGGCCGCGATCAGCACGTCGAACGGCTTCCGGTGAGTCTCGGCGATGACTCTCACCGTGTTGACGAGCTCGGCGAGGTCTCTGGGTCTCAGCAGGACGGACGCGGCCCCCTCCTTATAGTCTCCCTCCGAGTACTTCAGCTCCTCCAGCACGCCGTTGGCGCCGCCCGCAAACGCCGCGTCGACGGCATCCTCCCCGAGCTCCTCGCTCACGAACACTCTCACTCCCAGCTGCTTTGCAATCCTCACGCTCGTCGCAATTGACATCAGGCGCGCAACCCCAACCTCGCAGTCGCCAAACGGCTCGCCGAGCGCTATGGGCGTTCCGTCAACTGGAGACTTCGAGCAGAGCCACGAGCCGGCGAATACCGCCACAGGGGGCCCTCGCACGTAGGCCAGCATCACGGTACGGTCGTCGCGAGCGCACTAAATCAAGTTCCCGCGCAGGGTTTTTTGTCGCGGCAGTGCCGCAGACTCCGTGGGCGGGCTCCGGGCGCCGGAGAGAGTCCGGCGCGTTTACATACTGACAATGGAGCTCGCGCCGTTTGTCAGAGTGGGCGGGCTGGGCGAGGCTGTCAAGCAGTATGCCGTGGGGCTCGCGCAGAGGGGATACGACGTGACAGTTCTCATGCCCAGCCACGGCAGACACCTAGACCCGCACCGCGGCTTTGACCTCTACCCGCTGGACTTCCGCGCGTGCGGGGAGAGGGTCGGCGTGGACGGCAGGCGCTATCCTTACTGTCTCGGCGCCGAGATGGCGTGCTACAGAGGGGTTAAGGTGGTGATGTTCAAGGGCCTTGACTACAGCACCGGCTTTGTGTTTGACAGGTGGGAAGTCTACGAGTACGCAGAGGAGAAGGCGTCGCTGCTCGCCAGAGCGGCCGTTGCGTTTGCGGAGCGCTTCGGGCTTCCCGATCTCGTGCACGCAAACGACTGGACGACGGCGCTTGCTGGAGTTGCGCTCAAGGACGTGGCAGAGAGGAGGGGCCTTGCCGTGCCCCTTGTCTTCACGGTGCACCTCTCGTGGAACTACTCGTTCCCGTGGCACTACGCCGAGTGGTCCGGCCTCTCTGACAGGCCCCACCCGGTGTGGAGAGTGTGCTGCCATAAGCGCGAGTACTACAGCGCGGTGTGGGACGAGGGCAGGGGAAGCGTCGAGAGGTTCGGCTTATTAGAGGCGGACCTCGTCACGACCGTCAGCTACGGCTATCTCGAGGAGCTGCTGCGCAAGTACGGCGAGTGGCTGCGCGAGAAGGCTTGCGTGGTCTACAACTCGACAGACTGGAGCGCGGATGACGTTAAAGAGGTGGCGGGCGTTGACGCGTGGCGCTTAGTGGAGGAGGTCATGAGGCTTGGAGCCGTGGGCCGTATCGAGAGGGGTGGCGCTCTCTTCCTCTCCGTCGGCAGGCTGGTGTACCAGAAGGGGCTCGACCTGGCGGTAAGAGCGCTCGACTATGCCCCGAGCGCTAGGTTGTTAATACTCGGAACGCCCTCTGGCGAGCGGGGCTACGAGGAGTACTTAAAAGGGCTTGTCGCCGAGCGGTGGGGCAGGGCCGCGCTGTCTCTAGCGCGGCTGCCGCAAAAGCTTTACAAGGCACTGCACTATGCCGCCAGGGCGCTCGTAATGCCCTCGCGGTGGGAGCCATTTGGTATTTCGGCTCTAGAGGCCATGGCGCTGGGGACTCCCGTCATAGCGGCGAAGACAGGCGGCCTTCCCGAGATCGTGGATCGCTACGGCATTCTCGTCGAGCCCGAGGACGCGAGGAGGCTCGGGGAGGCCATGGAGGCCGTTGCCACCGGGCGCTACAAGCTGCCGGCGCGCGAGGAAATTGCAAAGTATGTGGATGGCAAGTTCAGGCTGGGACACACTGTAAGAATGCTCGAGCACTGTTACGAGAAAGCGAGAGTGTTTGCATTTTACAGGGCGGTGAGCTAGCTAGTATTACAGAGATGCTAGATAATACCTAAAAAATATCGGAAAAATTTAAAAAGAGGCGTACTTTACTCTATGATCAGGGTAGCCATCATCCCGCTCGGGGGCGAGGCGACGAGGCTCAGGCCGCTCACTGTCGAGACCTCGAAGGCCATGATCCGCTTCCTAAACAGACCTCTCATAGAGCTTGCCATTCTCAACCTGGCCCAGCAGGGGCTCGAGGAGGTGTACTTCGGCGTGCGCGGATACCATAACTACCGCGACGTTTACGACTACTTCAGGGAGGGAGAGTGGTTCGAGACAAAGTACGGAAGGAAAATTAAGATAAAATACATGCCCAGAGTTGAAACGCGCGGGAACGCGGAGGCAGTGCTGGCGACTATGGAGTATTACAACATAGGAGAGCCCGTGCTAGTGGTACAAGGAGACAACATATTCAAGCTGGACGTGCAAGACATGTACAAGTTTCACGCATCGAGGAGGGCATTCATGACCATAGCGCTTGAGGAGGAGGTCGGCGAGTTAAGCGAATTCGGCGTCGCAGCTCTTGACGAGGACATGCGCATATTGAAGTTCGTGGAGAAGCCCAGGAGGAGAGAGGAGGCTCCCAGCAATCTTGTAAATACTGGCATTTATATATTATCGAAAGAGTTTCGTGACTTCTTCAAGGGAGATGTTGGCAAGAAGCTATACGCCGAGGGCATGATGGACTTCGGCAAGCACGTAATACCTGCGATTATAGAAAGCGGGCTACCGGTTTACGGCTACCTAAGTAGGGACTACTGGTTCGACGTAGGGACCCCCCAGCGGTACTTGGAGGCTGTCAGGTTCCTGCTCAAGACCCTAACGCCGTATGAGCTTGATGCTGAGGAGGTAGCGCCCTCAATTTACGTACAGCGCGTTGAGCACGCGCACGATGAGAGAGAGTGGTACAGCATAAAGCAGAGAGTGAGACATGGCCGCGTCAAAGTGGAGGGGCCGGTGCTGATTGGGAAGTACGTTCAAATCGGAGACGAGACCTACATCCGGGAGTCTGTAATAGACAATTACGTGATAATAGGCGAGAGGTGCAGCATTGAGGAGTCGGTTGTAATGGACCGTTCAATTATCGGGAGGCGAGCCGTCATAAGGAGGTCCATTATCGGGCGTCACGTCTACATTGGCGATGACGCCGTCATTGAAGACTCTGTAGTGGCGGATAATGTGGTAATCGGCGACAGTGCCGCGCTCCGGAGAGTTAAGGTGTGGCCACACAAAAAAGTTGAAAGCGGGGTGAAGCTAGAGCAGTTTATGCTGATCTAGCGCAGCGGGTGATGTAATTCAGTATTGCGAGCACTATGAATATGGCCTCCTCGGTCCTCACGGTCTCCACGCCCTGCCCGGGAATGAAATTCACAAGCTCTCCCGGCATGCTGATCCCGGCCTCCCGGTAGATCTCATCAACGCCCTTGCGGGGGCTCCCGAAGACCAACAGAGTTCTCCTGCCCGGCTTGAGCTTGATGTCGCAGACGCACCTCCCCTCCCTTCCCGTCAGAATCACGGTATCGAAGCCCTCTGTCAAGCTCTGAAGCGGCCTCACCTCAACGCCGAATCCCCAGTAGTCAGGCGGAGGGCCCCTGTAGACAGAGGCTCTGTAAGTGTCAGGCCTGCCCGTCGGCGCCTCGATACGGACCAGGAGGCGAGTGCCTATCGGGTACGGCTTTGGCACTTTGGCGTACTTGCCGCCGCCGATGTAAACCAGCGAGTAATAGCCGTCCCACCGCTCGACCATGCCCTCTCTGATCTCGCCTATTCTGGGCTCCGGCGGCACGACGTGGCTCGGAATTTTAAGTGGCTGCAGCAGCCCGGCCAGCTTGAGATTCCTGTCGAGCTTAAAGGCCCTTTTCCTCAGATAGGGCGGCGTGACGGCGTACTCGAGTAGCGCCTTCATGAGCTCTATGTCCTCCCTCAGAGGCGTCCCGTAGTAATAAATTATCACGCCCCCCACTCTGAAAATGGCCGCCGCTCTGGCCACGTAGCCTATCTTGCGCGCCTTGCTCGCCTCGTCGGGGGCTTCTACGAGCAGGTCGTGAGGTACCGCGATAGAGAGCTGTATTCTATCTCTCACAGATGCAGCGCACTACTCCCTCTCCCTACCCCTCCTTCCCTTTCCTCTCTCCTTCCCCTCTTCCGTCTTGAGGCCCAGCTTCTTGGCCTCCTCCTCGGTAGTCATGAAGAGGGACGTCCTCTGGCGCCCGCCCACGCCGTGTAGCTGGCTCGCCTCCTTTTAAACCTTGACCGCTAGGACACGAGCAGCCTCTTAAGGCCCGGGTATGCCTCGAGTAGCTGCTCGTGCGTGAATATAGCGTGGTACTGCAGAGCGATCTCAATAAGCAGTATGAGCCCGGCCCCGCCGCCCCACACACCGAGTATGTTACCAAGCGCCGCTACACATCCCGCAATAAGGCCGCTCGTAATGGTCAGTGCATTTATCGGCCTCTCTAGAACCCTGGCGAGTATCCTCTCGCTCTGCCTGAACCCCGGAACTTGCAGCTGCGAGCGTGCAATTATCCTTGCCTGGCTCTCGGCCCCGAGGCCTGCGAGCTGCACCCAGATCCACGCAAAGACTGCCGCGAGCGATATGTAGAGCGCGCAGTGCAGCGCTATTGTTGCGGCATCTGCGAAGTACCTGTGCGGGAGGAATATCACATTAACTATTGCCGCGACGGCCGGGCTCGCCTCGTAGAGCGGGAGCAGAAGCTGGCCGATGAGCAGAAGCGAGTAAGTCGTGAAGATAATTGGAAGCACGGAAACGTAGACGAAGCGCAGAGGAATTGCGAACTTGATGCCGCCAAACCTAGCCGCCGACACCGGCACGTTCACCCTCATCATCTCAAGATAGAGCAGGATGTACGCGAGGAGCGCGGTTGAGAGCAGGCCAGCTATGTCGGGCAGGTAGATGGGGGACTGGCGCCCCTGCGGCGTTACCTGCCTGCTTATGAGCCCCGCCAGCGGCGAGGCATCCCCGCGGGCGAAGAAGTCGTAGAGCGCAGCCCCTAGCGCTGGAAGGAGGCCCACGACGTGCGTCCTGCCGCCCGCGTCGACGACGACATCCCACGAGAAGAGGCTCAAGAATATCTGGCGGGAGACGCCGAGGAATATTATCAGGCTTATCGCGCTGCCTATGCCCCACCCCTTCGAGACAATATCGTCGAGCAACAGGATAATTAGCGTCGCGAGCACGAGCTGGAGCACTATCAAGAGCCCGGCAAGCGGCGAGACGGGGCCGAACTGGCCGCCCATCACATACGCCGCAGCCTCCACTGCGGCAACGCCAAGGGCCGTCCACTTGAGGAGGAGGGTGAACTTCAAGCGGTCTTCGCGCTTGTCTAGGTCGAGGTTCAGCGTGCCGGAGAACGCCAGAACCTCAAGCAGAATGCCGGCGATAACAATGGGGCCTATGCCCAGGTGGGCGAGCGTGCCGTAAGCCGTGCCAAAGATTATTGAGAGTAGCTGGTAGGCCGCGCCTCCCTCGTGTCTCGCGGCCGGGGAGGCCCCGTACAGCGGCGTAATTGTCATGAGAATGTAGACGGCCGCGACGACAGCTGTCCAGAGAATCCTACGGGGGAGGGGGACCCTGCCCTGCGGCCTTGTTACCGTCGGCAGGAACGCTAAAAACTGCATTCGCGCTACCCGCTGGCTGTCGAGATTATTCTGACCTCGCCACCTGCCTTTGCTATCTTCTTGACGGCAAGCCTGCTGGCCGCGGGGACGTACACCACGACTGGCACGTCAATGTCACCCCCTCCCAGCAGCTTATTGTAGCCGAGCTCGGGCAGCTTCACGACGTACCTCCCGCCCTCCTCTACCACCTTGCCCTCCCGCTTCAGCTCGCTAACTATCTCGGCAAGCCTGCCGACGTTGATGGGCCTCCACTCGACCGACGCTGAAGGCGGCTGTTTGAAGCCGTGCTTGCCGTAGAACGGCCACCCGGTGCCGCTCTCGCCGTATTTCATTACCAGCGACCACTTGTGCTTGTGGAATCCTACCATCCCCTTACCGCCCGAGCTGCCGGCCTTCCTATGCTGCCCAACTCTGCCCCAGCCGTGAGTTCTGGTGCCGCGCCTGTACTTCCTGTACGGCTTGAAGCGCCTCACCATACTCGGGCCAGCGCCCGCGTGCCGTTTTAAGTATTTGCAATGCCCTAGAGCTCTGCCGCTACTATCTCGGCGACTCTCTCGGCGAATTCTTGCGTCCCCAGGACCTCTCTCACGCGCGTCTTTCTCTCCTCCTCGTCCATCTGCCTGACGAGGTCGGCGGTGAAGTAGCCCTCCCTGTATGCAGTCTCGACGCCCCTCACGATGAGGTCTGCAGCCTCCCTCCACCCGAGGAACCTAAGGAGGAGCGAGAGAGCCAGTATCGCCGCGGTCGGGTTGGCGTAGTTCTTGCCGCGATACTTCGGCGCCGTGCCGTGAACGGGCTCTGCCATCATGCCCCAGTCCCCCACGTCGAGCGCGGGCGCTACGCCGAGGCCCCCGATCAGGCCTGCCGCCTCGTCCGAGATGTAGTCGCCATTAAGGTTCGGCGCGATTATCACGTCATACTCGCCAGTTCTCGTTAGAAGCTGCTGGAGCATGTTGTCGGCTATCCTGTCATTCACCAGAACCTTTCCCGGCGGCACCCTGCCGCCGTGAGCGCCGAGCTCGCTCTCAAAAACCACGTGCTCGCGGAACTCGGTCCTGGCAACTTCAAACACCCACTCCCGGAACGCGCCCTCAGTGTACTTCTGGATGTTGCCCTTGTGCATTACCGTGACGACTCTCCTCTTGCTCTCCACGGCAAATCTGAGCGCGAGTCTGGCTAGTCTCTGCGTGCCGAACTTGCTTATGACCTTCACCCCAATTCCGGCGTCCTCCCTTATGATCACGCCGAGCTCCCGCCTGAGGAACTCCCGGATTTTTGCCGCCTCGGGGCTGTCGTAGGGCCACTCTATGCCAGCGTAAACGTCCTCGGTGTTCTCCCGGAAGATTACCATGTCGACAAGCTCCGGCCTCTTCAGCGGAGACGGGAGGCCAGGGAGGTACTTCACAGGCCTTATGTTTGCGTACAGGTCAAAGAACTGGCGCAGGGCGACATTAAGGCTCCTGAAGCCCCCGCCGACAGGCGTTTCGAGCGGGCCCTTGAGGAACGCCCGCACCCTGCCGAGCACCTCCAGACTCTCTCGCGGGAGTCTCGCCCCGAGGGCTCTCTCGGCCCTCTCGCCGGCGAGCACCTCATACCAGATCACCCGCCTTGACTTGCCGTAAGCTCTCTCGATGGCGGCGTTGGCGACTTTAATCGCGGCGTAGACTACCTCCGGCCCGATGCCGTCGCCCTCGATGTAGCCTATCACCAGCCTGTCCGGCACCCTGAACTGGCCGGGGCCCGTGTAGGCAATGAAGTCTCCGTCCGGCGGGTCTGCATACTTGCCGGTAAACGGCACGAGATTCGGTATTCCCTGCTTGACGCGCTCTATGTCCACCGTCATGCCGCCTGGCGCGCTGCAGCTTTTAATCGTGTCGCTATTTCCGTCGTGCCGGCAAATCTCCCGGCAGAGGCCAAGGCCGCGTGGCTTAGAGTAATCGAGGCGAGGACCGTAGAGGACAAGATACGCGCAATGGAGGAATTCCTATCCAAGGTGCCAAGGCACAAGGGCACCGAGAAGCTCATCAGGTACGCAAGAAAGAGAGTCGCCGAGCTGAGGAGGGAGCTCCGCGAGAGGCGCGAGAAAGAGAGAGCGCTGCGCCGCGGCGGCTCCCGCGTGTATGTGGCCAAGGACGGCGACTTGCAAGTGGTTGTCGTCGGGCCGCCGAGCTCTGGCAAGACGGCACTGCTGCGCTGTCTCACAAACACGACGCTGCAGCCGGACGACCTGCCGTTCTCCACCGTTGAGCCAGTCCCCTCAATGTTTATTGAAGGTGGAGTGTACGTGCAGCTAGTCAAGGCGCCGAGTATCGTGCCCGGCGGCGAGAGCGATTTCAACAATATTGCGCTTGCGCTCGCAAGAAATGCAGATGCCGTGCTCTTGGTGCTGAGCGCCGGGAGCCCGCCGGAGCTCGTCAGGGAAGTGCTTGAGCTGTTCGAGGAGGGGGGCGTATGCCTGTACCCGCTGCGCAATTATGTGAGGGTCGAGAGGAGGGGCGGCGGGGGGATTCAGATCGTGGGCCCCGGCCGTATAGTTGACGGCACGTTGAGCGACGTCGTCAGGATGCTGAGGGAGTATGGCATATACCACGCAACGGTCCGCATCAGCGGAAGTGTGACGCTAAGCGATATTGAGGAGTCGCTCTATATCGAGCGGCAGTACAAGCCGGCCCTCGTGGTGCTCACGATGGGCGATCTCTACACGCCGGGCGAGGACTTACTGAAACGCATGTCGGAGCTTGGCCTTCCGCACTACGTGACAGACTTGAGGCGCTGCGCGATCGACAGAGGGAGGCTTCTGGAGGGGCTGCTTCGTGTAACCGATAGGATTAGGGTGTTCACAAAGCCTGTACACTCCAAGACTTACATCAGCAAGCCGCTGGTGGTTAAGGCGGGGACCACTGCCGGGGACGTGGCCGCCATGATTCACTCCTCTCTGGCCAAGACGTTCAAGTACGCGATTGTGTGGAGGCGTGAGACTTATCCCCTGCACCCGAAGCGCGTCGGGCGCGACTACGCGCTGTCCGACGATGATGTGATCGAGATCCACGCATAGCGTCCGTGCAATGAGCTGCGAAGAGCTCAAGCGGGCTGTGGAGAGAGTGCTCGAGAGAATTGACGAGATGGAGGTCCTCCTAAATGCAATACTGGACGAGCTCAGGGAGCTGAGGTCGGGCGCGAGAGCGGAAGCCGGCGCGCGCGCGCCCGGCTCCCTGATCGGCGAGCTGAGAGAGAAGTTGTTCCTCCCCGTCTCTGAGGTCAGGTCAAAGGGCGCGCTTAAGCGCGCCCTCGAGCGCGGCCTCCTCGTGGTGTTACGCGACGAGGGCGCTAACAGAGAAGTTGCAGTGCTCAAGGAGGCCGCGAGGAGGCTTCTGAGCCGGCTGCCAATGTCTGCCGAGGACGCTGAGCGGTTGAGCGAGCGAGAGTACGAGCTGCTCCAGATATTAAACAGGCTTGGCTACGTGCTACTGAGGGGGGGCCAGTATGTAAAAACGAGCCTCGCTGAGGAGTTCTACACGTGACCTCAGAGCTCTTCTGGTTCGAGAAGTACAGGCCGAGGTCTCTCGACGAGGTGGCAGACCTGGAGGAGGTCAAGGCGAGGCTGAGGGAGCTCGTGAGGTCGGGCAGCGTGCCCCACCTGCTCTTCTACGGCCCGCCCGGCACTGGCAAGACGACAGTCGCGCTTGCCCTCGCGAGGGAGCTCTACGGCAGTATGTGGAGGGAGTGCGCGCTGGAGCTGAACGCCAGCGACGAGAGGGGGATAAACGTGATAAGGGAGAGGGTCAAGGAGTTCGCCAGGACTGCGCCGCCTGGCGGCGCGCCGTTCAAGCTCGTCATTCTCGACGAGGCGGACAACATGACCGGAGACGCGCAGCAGGCACTGAGGAGGATAATGGAAATGTACGCCCAGAACGCGAGGTTCGTGCTGCTGGCGAACTACCTGAGCGGGATAATAGAGCCCATACAATCTCGCACTGTCATGATACGCTTCAACCCGCTGCCTAAGGACGCCGTAGTGTCTAGGCTGAGGTACATAGCGCAGTGCGAGGGGCTCAGAGTGACGGACGAGGCGCTTGACGCCATTTACGAATTCACGCAAGGAGACATGAGGCGCGCCATAAGCGCCCTACAAATTGCAGCAACAATAAGCAAAGAGGTCACGGACGAGGTCGTCGCGAGAGCCCTCGGGATGATAAGCCCGAGACTGATCAGAGACGCCCTGAGAGAGGCAATTTACGGCAGCTTCTCAAAGACCGCGACGCAGCTCTACGGATTTGTGGTTGACGGCGGGATTGGCGAGCTCGAGCTGATAAAACAGCTCCACCGCGAGGTCCTCAAGCTAGACGTTCCTGAGTACTTAAAACCAGAGCTCGCCTTTATTATAGCCGAGGCCCACTACGCCACGCTCCGGGGGGCTAGGGGACTCGTCCAGATACTCGGCGCGTTGGCCAAGGTGAGGAGGATTGTAACGGCGGCGCAACAGAGCAAAAAATAACGGAGAAAACCTTTTAAACTGTGAAACTTAAAAAGCTGTCATGTCAGCAAACACTTCACAGGCACCGGGAGGCTCCCAGACCTCTGGGTCTGTTTTGAGGCCGCTCAAGCTGCGCGTGAGCGCGGGTGAGAGTGGCTATTTAAGCCTTACCACCGACACGGGTGAGAAGTACCAGTGCCCGGTGTGCTACAATGACAAGTTTATCTACAATTACGAGCGCGGCGAGGTTGTCTGTATAGTCTGCGGGTCTGTAGTGCAAGACCAGCTAGTAGACCTGGGGCCTGAGTGGAGGGCGTTCACGTCTGAAGAGAGGGGGCAGAGGGCACGCACCGGCGCGCCGCTCACCAGGCTCACGACGGAGTCTCTCACAACGATTATAGACTGGAAGGACAGGGACGTGTCTGGCAAGGAGCTTGACATAAAGCGGAAGCTAGAGGTAATACGTCTGAGGAAGTGGCAGACCAGGGCGCGCGTGCAGACGTCTTACGAGAGGAATTTCATCCAGGCGGCGCAGGAGCTGGAGAGACTCAAGAGCGCAATGGGCGTGCCGAGACCGTGCGTAGAGCAGGCGCTTGAAATATACCGGCTGGCTCTCGAGAGGGAACTCGTCAGGGGGAGATCCGTTGAGGCGATGACCGCCGCTGCGCTGTATATGGCGTGCAGAATACTGAAAGTACCAAGGCCGCTGGACGAGATTATCAAGTACACCAAAGCGTCCAGGCGTGAGATAGCCAGGTGCTACAGGCTGCTGCTGAGGGAGCTTAACGTCAGGGTTCCCCTAAGCGACCCAATACTATACATCCCGAGAATAGCCGAGCAGCTGAAGCTGAGCGGCGAGGTCGTCAAAACGGCAATTGAAATACTGCAAAAGGCAAGAAAGGCCGGTATAACTGCCGGCAAGGACCCGGCAGGTCTCGCCGCCGCGGCAGTCTACATCGCGGCGCTGCTCCACGGCGATAACAAGGCCCAAAAGGACTTCGCCGTGGCAGCCGGCGTCACTGAGGTCACTGTGCGCAACAGATACAGGGAGCTCATGAAAATGCTGAACTTCAAGATTCCAAACAAGCAATAGCCGGATGGAGGAGCTCGTCATTTCGGCAGAGGTTCCAGAAGAGCCGTTTAACGGCGGCCATGTTGTCCTGAGACTTAACAAGTCTATTTTTAATCTCAGTGCCGATGAGCTTGTAAAGCTCAAGAGTAAAATAGATGCGATAATAACAGTAGAAAAGAGCAAGATGAGGCCAGAGGGCTTTAACATACACATCCTAGATAGAGAGATTCACGTAATACCGCGCTGGTGCGGCGACATAAACGTGGCGTTCTTCGGGGGCGTTAAAGTAGTGCCTCTCTCGCCTGACGACGTCAGGAAACTAGTCATTGATGAAATTAAATGAATATAACTCGTGAGCTGCTCTCGCTAGTCATTATCCTTGTTTTGGGAGTTTACTTCCTGAGCAGGCTGAGCCACGACTGCAAACTTGTGAATATACTCAAGAGATACCCGCTGCCGCAGGCAGTGAGAGGCGAAAGTCTCATAGATCTCAGCAAGCTTTTTGTGTTCGTTCAGGGAGTTGATTACACGGTTAAAATGACAGGCTCGGTGCAGGCTGAGGCGTCCAGGCACGCCGTAAAAGTGCTGGGCGGCACCGGCGAGATTGTTATAACCTTGACAGCGCGGGGCTATACTGGAGTTTACACCGTGAGGAGGGTAGTGAGAGTCCTCGCTAGCCCATCAACTGCCTGATCAGCTGTAGCATTTTGGCGTCCCACACCACGAGCAGCACGTACGCCAGTATGAGAGCCCACAGTACAGATACCATGGACAGCGCGAGCCCTATTACGTCCACCAACAGCATGAGAGCCGCGAGCGTAAAGGCCACCTCCACCTCTCGCACCGCCCACACTATAGGCACGGACAGCGCCGTGAGAATCCAGCTCAGCAACAGCACGGGGTCCGCGTTTGTCGTGGCGAAGAGCGTGGCTAGCAGCATTGCTAGTTTAAGTACCGATGTCACCACGAATATTTGGTGCACCAATAAAGCGCCGCGCCGCGAATTAAACTATTTGCGGCGCACCAAGTTTATTAACGCCGGAGCGGGAGTGTGGAGATGCTGCCGGCGCCAAAGGCGCTCGTCAAAGTGCCCTCCAGACGCAGTGGAGCCGCCAAGTGGAGAGAGGGCAGGGGCTTCTCCATCGGCGAGATAGAGGCAGCTGGGCTCAGTGTGAGCCAGGCCAGGCTTCTCGGAATACCGGTAGACAAGAGGAGGAGAACTGCGTGGCCCCGTAATGTAGAAACGCTGAAGAAGTGGCTTGTTGACCTGCTCGAGGGGGGTGGCAGGCCTCCCGAGCCGACTCATCTGAAAGTCGTGCTTGTTAAGCGGAAGCGCGGGAGAGCCTTCAGGGGTCTGACGGCTGCTGGCAGGAGAGCGCGCGGGCTGCTCTCTGTCAGCTACGGGAGGACTCACAATTACAAGTTCAAGAGGAAGGCAAAAGAGAGAAGACTCAGGAAGAGGCACGAGGCGACGAGAGGCCTCGGCAACATGCTGAGAGTTGCTAGGATTGTAAACGAGACGAAGGAGAAGAACAAGGACTAGGGCAGTCTGGCGCCTCTGTCTGACCCCCTGTCCTGAGGCGCGCGGCGCACTACAATTCTGGCAGGAGAGGCCCCCGAAGTGCGGAGGGGAGTTGGGGGGCACTAAGGGACACAACTCCAGCCCCCCCTCTTTTTAACTCCAGCCCGCCGTAAATGACGGGGCTTTCAATTGTAAGAGTGCGGGCCCGCGGAAGCGCTCACCTAAATTGCTTCAAACTTCTGAGCATTTCCTCGAGTTTCATTTCAGTAACCGCCAGCGGTATGCGCTCTCGCCTCGCGATTTCGACAGCAAGAGGGTCCACAGCCTCGGGCTTGAGTCCGTGCAGCACGACTATTGCAGGCTTTATGCTGAGCACTGACGACATCGACTTAATTGCTACGAGCGGCGACCTGCCTGTTGACACCCGGGTGAATATCGCGGCGCGTTGAGACGTCGTGCCGTAAAGTCTCAGGTAGTCAGCAGACGGCACCTCGAGGACCAGTCTCACGCCGTCAACTACAGTGTAGCCGTAAACGCCGCAGCCGGGCAGCGGGCTCACAATAATCTTTGCCTCTATTGCGTCGAGAAACTTCGATGTTGGCACCGGCTCTGTAAACTCTCTCATGTCGAGTACTGCAGTCCACAGTCTCTCTCCCAGCAGTTGCTGCTCCAGCAGGCGGACAATGGCGCCACCGCGCTCGAGGTCGGACTCTATCAGCGTCTCGACAAACCTCTTGATAAATTTAGAGCCGGGGGACTTCCTCCCTGACTCGTAATCGCTAATCACGCTGGGCGACGTACCCAGCCTTGCTGCCAGCGCGGTTTGCGTTAGCCCAAAAATGAGCCTCCACCTCCTTAGCGCCTCGCCCGGACTCTCCGACATGATTATATCGCCGGCTATATGAATGCCAACGCGCCTGTAATTCACAGGCCGCAAGGCGCTGGCCGCATTTAAAATCTCCGCGCCGGCCCTGCGGGCTCTGTAAAATTAAAAACGCTAATGGAGTGCTAGCAGTGCTCAACAAGGACGAGCTCATACAGAGAATCCGCAGCATAAGCGCCCAAATTGAAAGCGCTCAGAAACAGATAGATGAAATATCCAGCGCGATAAACTCCAGGAGGGCGGCGCTGGACAGTATTAGAAAGCAGCTGGCAGAGGTGAGGGCCGGCATAGAGGAGCGGCGCGGCGAGCTCCAGCGCATCAGAAGTGAGATAGACGCGCTCGCGAGTAGGAAGAGCCAGATCGTAAGTAAGATCAGAGACCTCAAGAGAGAGCTCGCGCAAATAAACGCCGCCCTGCGCGACTGCCGGGGCAAGCTCGCGGCCCACAGGAGGCTGCTCGCGACGCTGGGCGCCGGTCGGGAGGCGCTCGACAAGGAGAGGCTGAGGCGCGTTATGGAGCAGCTGGAGGAGCTCTTCGAGACGTCACCCTCAGACCCCGAGCGCGAGCGGCAATTCATAAGGTACATGAGCAGAGTGGAAAGAGAGCTCAGCGTGCTGGACGCCCTCGAGAGAGTAAGGGCTTGCATTTCTGAGCTTGAGGCTAAAATCAGTGAATACCTCAGAAGGCGCGACCAAATTGGGAGCGAGATTAACAGGCTCGTGCAAGACTTGAATTCCGTGAGGGGCGAGCTCTTGCGGCTGCGCGAGACAAGACAGAGGGGCGTTGAGGAGCTCGTGAGACTAAAGGAGAAGAGGGACGAGCTCAAGAGGCGGCGCGAGGAGATCAAGGCTGAGATAGTGCAGCTAGCGCTTAAGCGCAAGGAGCTCGTGAGCAGGAAGATGGAGGCAGAGGAAGAGCTCAAGAAGTACGCCATTCTGATGAGGGCCGTCGAGCTCGCAGAGAGGGCTAGGGACAAAGTGCAGGCACAAGTCGCGGCCGCGCAACTGGCCAGGCAGCGGGGAGAGGCTCTCCTCGGCAAGCTGCTCGGCGGCGAGAGAGTGTCGTACGACGAGCTTAAACTGCTCATAGATGCCGGGCTGCTGGGCGAGGAGTAGTGCGCGTACTGGTACTTTACGTTGACAGAGACGGGGACTTGAAAAAACAGGGATTTGAGACTCCCGTTATCGGGAGGGACGAGGTTCTGAGGCTCGGCATAAGGTATATCCTGGAGAGCCCCGACGACTCTGACGCCAATGCAATATTCGCAGCGGTGAAAATTTACGACAGGCTGGCAGCTGAGTACGGGAGGGGCGGCGTGAGCGTCGCAGTTGTAAGCGGCTCGCCGGACGAGAGCGTGGCGAACTTGGTGGTCATCAGGGAGCTCGAGCAAGTGCTCTCTGTATTTGACGCCGATGTAATATACTTCGTCTCGGACGGCCCCAGTGACGAGGCAGCAGTTCCGGCCGTGCAGACAAAGAGACCAGTGATATCCGTGCACCGAGTGATAGTGAGACAGGCCAGGGGTGTGGAGGAGACCGTGGCGCTGTTCAAGCATTACTTCAACAAGGCCGTGAAAGAGCTGAGATATCGCAGGTACATCATCGGCGTCCCGGCGTTCCTGGCATTCGTGCTAATGCTGGGAGCTGCAATAAACCTAGAGCTGATGAGGCGCATACTTGAACTATCCTCGCTCTTTCTTGTGTTCCTCATAGCGCTTTATGGACTAGGGATATATGACTTCCTCAAGAGAGTTTTCGTAAAGTACGAGATAACTTTCATGACAGTTGTGATCTTTACCTTCACGCTGACAGTGTACTTCGTGTCTGCCATAACGCCGTACGGCTGGATTCCGTACGGCGCCGTGATCGTAACGTCGGCACTGCCCGGCATATCTTACGTCGTGGAGAGCTATCACGCAGAGAGAAGGCTGAAGTACGGCGGCATTGTTGCGTGCTGCATTGTGGTCTCGTTCTTCTGCTTCCTGCTCCCGGTGCTTCTGAGGCCGCGCGTTGATCTGGCAGAGCTCATGGCCTCGTTTGTGCTCTTCTTGCTGGTGTCTGGCGCGGCTGTTCTTGCAGTGCGCGTGGCAAGGCGGCTGGCGGGAGGCCCGGGCGGTGTTATTAAGAGGCGCCGGGATCTAACCGCGTGATGCGCTGCCGCGTCGAGCTGAGCCGGCGCCATCCCTGTCTCTCGCTTGAGGAGGCGTTAGCACTCGCCGAGGTCGGCAACTGCACGGCCGGGATGCTGGGCGAGCGGGCGGCGGAGTTCGTCTGCCCGTCCTGCGGCGTGTTCCACAGAGCGGCGCTCGCCAGGTCTATTAACGGCAGGAGGGTGAGGAAGGAGAGACCAAGCTTAGAGCGGCTGCCGAGAACGCTGGATCACATAACTGCCAGGCTTATGGTAAATCTGGCCCGCGTGACTCGCGGCAGTAAGGTGTGGGAGCCTTTCGTCGGCAGCGGCGCCATAGCGCACGAGGTTGAGAGGGCGGGGGGTTACGTCGTCGGGAGCGACACAGATCTCAAGGCACTGCACGTTGCAAGGCGCAATACCTGCGGGGACTTAGCGCTCTCGAGCGCCACGCTGCCCCCGCTCAGGGGCGGCTTTGATGCCGCCGTCGGCGACCCGCCCTACGGGCGCCTCACCAAGTCCTCCACAACCGTGAGGGCGCTGCTCTACGCGTTCTTAAATGCCGCGCTCTCCGCGGTCAAGCCCGGCGGGTACATTGTTTTCGCGTCGCCAATTTACGTTGACCTGCCGTACCTCAAGAGCTGCGCAATGTATCTTCATAGCGGGCTGTATAGAGTCGTGTACATCACTAGGGCAGGCTAGGGGCCGGCAGCATAGGCGCGGCGGGGCCGGAAGGTTGCGCAAGAGCACTTATGCGCTCTAGCTTTTGTATCGCGCGTGGTGCGTGCACTGTGGAGATTGTAGTTGCGGTCTACAATATAAACTCGGCCTCCCGAATGCTAGAATTTGCGAGGGTGTGCTACGGATTTGGAGTCCGGCGGCTCGTGCTGATAAAGGTGTTCGGGGCAGCCGCGCAGCAGATCGGCGATCTCTTCAAGCTGGCGTTTAAGATGGGCGGCGAGGTCTTGGTGTTTAACACCATAAATGATGCAGTCGAGGCGTTAAGGCCGGACGCAATATACGCGCTGGGAAAGCCCGACAGGGACACGAGGCCCATCGAGAGGGCAAGGGGGCGCGTGATGTTGCTCGTGCACGGTACTGACCTCTCATTCTCCCCGAGGGAGCTCCCGCCGGGAGCTTTGTTGTGCCACGCCGTTCAGAGAGATATTGGCTCAGTGGGCCAGCTCGCCATAGCGCTGTACAAACTGACGGGGCCGGACGAGTTGCAAGAGCGGCGAGATTTAGACTCTAGCCGCTAACAGGAATCCTAATGCCCTCCTCTGCCGCTTTTTTGGCAGTGAACGTCAATACGCCACTTTTATAACTTGCCGACGCGGCAGCGGGGTTTACTCTAGCCGGCAGGCGTATTACCTTGTAGTACTTTCTGTCGCCGCGCGCACCCTCCACCCTCAGCGTTGTGCCGTCCTTCGATACTACTAAGTCGATGTCCCCAGGCTCAAGGCCTGGCATCTCTATCTCAATGCGGATTTCGTCCCGGCCCTCAATAATGCGGTAGTCGCGTCTCTCTCCAGTGAGAGTCTCCATTAGCCTCTGGAGAGAGCGGGCGACCTCGTCCAGCGCCCTCTTAAGCTCTTCCATGTATATCATGTACCCCGTAAGCTTTTAAGCGTAGCCAGTGCTGGGCGGCGCAGGGAATGGGGAAGCTTACAAGGTCGGAGGAGTGAAGAGGGCTGAGCGGCCGACGGGACGGGCGCACGACTCACCTGGCCGCCGAGTGAGCGCGTCTGGCGATTCCTGCGGCTGTAATGCTGAGAGGGCTGCGCTGCTTAGAGCGGGGTTCAGGCCAGTAATCTTCACCTTGTGCCATCACGGCCCAGCTTTTAATTCGCCGAGGCGCCTCGCGGCCCAGGCCGCTTCAGGACTCGTGGGCGCGCCTGGCGGCGCTCGCTTTTTAAAGCTCAGCTTCATGCGCGCGCGGTGAGCTACAGCCGGGAGCACGCTAGAGTCAGGGAAGCAGTTGAGAGGGCGCAGTGCACCCGGGCATCTCCCTATGAGGTGCTCAACTGCGTGCTCGAGACTCTCGAGCGCGTTGGCTATGCGGCCAGAGATGCTAGAGTACTTGACGCGGACGCGAGGCCTGCGGTGAATTCTGAGGGCGCGAGGTTTATCAGGGTGGAGGCATTTAGAGGCAGTGACCCTAACACGCACATTTTCACCTTCGCTCTGATAAAATTCGGCACTACTTACAAGCCGCTATGGCTTCAGTCAGCCGTTGTGGAGAGGTAATGGAGACCGTGAGGGAGCGCATAATAAGGGCGCTGCTAGAAAGCCCCAGGCCTCTGACGGCGCGCCAGCTCGGCGCACTTGCCGGCGCAGAGCTCACGCCAAGTGAGGTGTACGGCGAGCTCGAGCACGTGAGGAGAACTCTCAAGAGA
>JAJHRB010000071.1 GCA_020833025.1 Thermoproteaceae archaeon
GTTGGCCACGTTTACGCCCGGCAGATACACCACGTTTACCAGGTTCGGAAGCACGCGGGCGGCCGTCCCCACGAACTCCGCAACGCCTCTGTACTCCAGGTACTCGACGTGCTCCATCACGATCCGCGCCGCCTTGAACAGCAGGGGGCCGCCTGGCTGTGCCTGGGCGGGGTCGACGCCGAGCTTTAGCCACGTCTCACGCAGGCTTGGATCTTTGAGCAGATCTAAAGCCAGCCGCAACAACCCCACGCTCCTGTGGCGACAGAGGTACTTCGCTACTGCGAGAGCCAGGCGGGGGTCGACGCCGCTCATAGCCGGTGTCTCTGGATGAACTGCTCCAGCTCCCTCCACGCGTCCTCCTCACCGCTTGCTACAAGCTCTACCTGCTGGGCAACCTCCGGCGGAGCACACGCCTCAGCTTCAGGCGCCTGCGCCTCGGCCTCGGGCGCCGGCGGGGCCTGCTCCTCCGCCAGCGGAGCGCGTCGCGTCGGCGCGGCCCGCTCCTCCTCCGCGGCCCACTTAAGCTTCGGCAATGCGGTTATGCACTCCTTTATCGAGTACCACACCTTTCCCTCCCCTTCGCCGACGTCGAGCGTCAGCGCCCTCCTGATGCTGAAGAGCGGCCGCCGGCCTTCGGTAATCCTCTTGGAGCAGACCTCTAATCCGCGCTTCATAGCCGACAAATATTCTCTCGGCATCTCGTCGAAGCCGAGGGCCGCCGCCAGCCTCTCCACGCATGCTTCAGCGCCGAGGCCGTCGACTGCGCATGCGCACCCGAAAAGCGCCGAGAAGCGCTTACGGCAGTCCGATTTGAGGCCGGGGTTCTCTGCCGCGACCTTCTCCAGAAGGGGCACCCATGCCGTGCTCCGCCGCGCGGAGACTTCCACCTGAGCGGCGGGCTTGGCCGGCCTCGGCGGTTGCTGTATGAGGAAGCCCACAAATGCGGGGTCGACCGGCTTCGGCCACTTCATCTCTTTGATCTTCTCGCCGGCGGCGGGGTCGAAGATGAAGGCCTCCTGCCCCGTCTTGCTGTTTACGATGTACGGCACCCTGAGCTTGCGGCGCGCGTCGAGTGTTTGGCGGTCTACCTCCACCTCCAGCAACTGGGCGAGGCCCCGCGCCAGGGCGGGGCGCAGGTCTGCATAGTAGAGCCTCGGCAGTACGAGCTTGACATGGAAGCCCTTGGCGCCGGAGTAGACGAACATGGCGTCTGCCCCAAGCCTCCTCAGCGCCTGCATAACGCGGCGGGCCTTCCGGAGGACGTACTCCCACGCAGGGTACTCGCCGCCGCCCCAGTACATCGCGTCGTACACCTCTATCGGCGGCATCCCGTACCTCCGCGCCACCTCCTTGGCGGCGGCCCTCAGCCTGCCCTCCGAGACGCGCCTCACCTCCTCCCCGCTTGCCCTGTCCTTGATGATGTACCTTCCGCCGTCCCTTTCTACAACGATGGGCGGCGGCTTCAGGTCGATGTCCAGAGTCACAAGGTCGAGCCGCGCAGGCGCCGCGCCGGCCTCTCTGCACTTAGCCGGCGACCCCACATACAGCGCGTCGGAGGAAGCAATGTCTGCGCCCCGCCTAGCCGCCTTCCATATCGGCTCCCCGGAAACCCACCGCCCATTCGCAGTGCTCATAAACGACACGCAGGCACCGCCCTGCTCAATGTAAACGACTGCACGTAGCAGTTCCTCGCGGCCGCACCCCCTCGGGCCGCAGAGATATTCGACGAAATCGAAGCGAGTCATAAGTCGGCCAGCCACCTGCCCCCTTCTTCGTATTCAACAATGTACACCGTCTCCCGCGCCCTTGTAACTGCCACATACGTCAAGCGGCGGTTGCCCCTCAGCTTCTCGCTCGTCGTGAAGTTTGCGATGAAAACGACGTCGGCCTCAAGGCCCTTGGCGGCATGCACCGTGTCGACGAAAAGTCTCAACTTCTCTAACCGCTCCAGCGCCCTCTCCGTGTCCAGCGCCATCTTAATGATCTTAACAGCTTCTTCTTCTCGACCTTTGATCATCTCGAGGAAGCGCACCACATCGGGGCTGAGCCTTTCCCGGCCTGCTTCTTTCAAATAGGCGGTGAGGGAACTCCTCTCTTTGAAGTGTTCAAGGAGTTCAACGTAAAGCTTGCGCAAAGAGCCAGGCAGACCCTTTAAACCCGCCGGCAAGAGATCCAGGAGTTCTAGCATGAGGCTCTGCGCGGCGGCATTGTCGGCCGTCAGGACGAACACTCTCTTGCCTGCGGCGAGCTCCGCCTCAACAGCTTGCCTCAGCTGGGAGCGGTGTATTCGGAGGATTCTGCCAGCCTCAGGCCGCCCGTGCCACACCTTCCGCACCCTGTTCGGCACCGCCTCAATAACTCTCCGCGCCACCTCAGCGATGGGCTTCTCAGGCACTCTGAACGACTTCGCCAGGACGTGGTACTCGCCGGGGATTTCGCCCCTCTGGAGCATCTCGACGATTTTTAGCGTAACGTCAGCTGACGCGCCGTGTAAACTATCGTATATCAACTGGTCGTCATCGCCGGCCAGCACGATATATTCAACGTCGGGAAAGATGCGGGCGACTAAATTTCGGAGGGCAGGGGACAGGTCTTGAAACTCGTCCAAGAGGAGGACGCGGGGAGCAACGCGTTGCTTGCCGCATGCCAGCAAATACGGCTGGCGCAGGCACCTGGCGGCCTCCACCACAAGTGTGAAGTCTAGTTTTATCCGCCCCCCAACGAGGGCCTTATACAGCTCGTAGCCGCCGCCCGCCGCTTCGCACAGCGACTCAGCCTTGCCGTGAAGAACTTGATTAATCAGCTCTGGCGGCCACCGGAGAAGCTTGAGGTACCTGCGCCAGGCCGCCTGGCCGCGGTCGTCTAAGCGCATGTATGCCGCTCGCAGAGCGGGCACCCCGCCGACGTGGAGCGCATAATCTAACAAGTTAAATAGATAATTGCCAGGCTCCTGCATGTAGGGGTCTAGAGAGTATAGGAGCCCTGCGGACTTTGAGGCCGCCGCCCTCGTCAGCTCAATGGCTAGCGAAATATCGCGCACCGCCTCGGCCCCCTCGACGCGGCTCAGATGGAGGCGTCCATCAGGCCCCCTCCACGCCGTCGGGAAAATCCTCAGCCCCAGCCCCAGCGACCTGACGGCGAACGAGTGAATAGTCGTCACCTGCCCGTTGCACAGCCCGCCGAGATCCTTCGCCCACCTCCTCTCTGCGTCTTGAGCCATGGAGACGGTGAAGTAGCCCGCGGCCGCTGGCAGGCTCCCGCCGTGAAGCTCAACAGTGACGCCGTGCGGCAGGTCGACGCGGCCCCGCGCCGCAAGCCTACTTGCGTGGTAGGTTTTGCCCGTACCAGGGGGGCCGAAAAGGAAGACGATTTTCTTCTTCTCCTTCAACCACTCCAGAAACTCTGCCTCATCCAGCCGTGGAAGCGTCGGCTTAATTGTCTCGACTATTTCGCTGTAGTCAACAGGCGCAGTGCGAAGCTTCGGCTCAAGACGCGGCAATGCGGCAACTTGCGGAAGCCTCACAACTGGGATCCGCATATGGCCTCAAGAGGGAGCTCTAGAAATTGGGCAAGCCGGGCGGCGTCGAAGACGTAAGCGCGCGCACAGTTTTCGGTTTTACAACTAAAGTCTCTTGGTGTGTAATACTTATAATGAGGCTCGGCGGAAAGGCCGAACTTTTTACAGAGCTTTGTGAACGCAAAACGGTTCCCGAACTGGTGAGCAAGCGCATCGATCACCTCTGCGGCCAAGTGCGCCGGGACGTAAAGGAGACCGTTCCTGCACCAGAGACCATAGTAGCTCAACGACGGGAGGCGGGGGCTCCTTAAGAGCTGACGCAGGGCGGTTTTTAGTACGATTTCCTCATGAAGTGCTTCAGGTTTCGCATGGATTTCGATGAGAGCCAGCAAATCCCCTGCGCTTTTCCCGTCGATTTCGACGCCGAACCGAACCCTTAAGATGTCATTCAATGCTTCTGGAATCTTCACCTTCTTCGACTTACCCCGGCCGCGGAAGTCAGAAGGATGCAGGATGATTTGGAACTCCTCGCCGTCACCGGCCCTGATTATGAGGCGATAGGCGAGGCGGCCCCTGGGGTCTGTTGACCTGTAGACGTCGGCGACAAATTTTTCAAAGAACTCTACGGCGTCGACGATGCAGACTGCGCACTCCGAAAGCGCCGACACCATCAGCTCGCGGGCCTGCTGAACGTGCTCCTCGGTGTGTGCTATCGGTTCATCAGGCAAATTAAGCTTGCTGATAATCCTACTAACCGCGGCGTGGCTTGCAGTCGGCGCCGCGGCCCTAAGCACCGCCACAATTTCAGCGCGGCCAGCGGCTCTGACCTCCGGCGGCGCGTTGGCAAGAGCCGCCGCCGCCTTTTCAGCTTGGAGAGCTGGGGAGCACCTCACAAACGTCACTTTGAGACACCGCACGCCGCCGACCTCCACCGGCGACTCGTCGCCGCTCAATATGCGTTGGACTTGTTCAGCCGTTAAGTTTTTAGTTACTAAATTACTATTTAATACGGGCGCCGGGGTCGGGGGGGCGGCGGGCTCGGCGGCGCTCATAACCTCGGCGTCCCGACCTCTTTTTCAAATTCAATTGTCTCTACCGCGATGACCCCGATGTGACCACCGCGCGCATAGTCTGCCACGATCCGCTGATAGGCCCCATCCACAACAAAGCCGTGGGCGCGTTTTCCGCGCTGGGATAGCCGCGCTGTGATGATAATAGGCGGCGCAGTGAAATCAGGCGGCACAACAACGAGACGAATCCGCCGGGCGTTTATAGTTTCAGGGAAAGTGGCCACGTCGAATCTTAGGTACCTATACACGTAGACCCGGCCATTTTTCTTCCGAGTAACGCTCCTAACACCTAATTTCGCAAGCCGCACGGCCACGGCTGGTGTCCAACCCGGGGCGGTGTGTATTGTTCGGTGCATGGGATCTACTTTGCACAAGTATAAAAACTTTTTTACAAATTTATGAATCTCATGAGCGTTAAGGAAAAATCGGTATAAAAACTTTTTCATGCAACGTCGGATACACATGTATGTAAGTAAAGCGCTGTAGTGGGGAAGCGGCTGGCGTAACAGCAAGGTTGCTGGGCGCGGGGCCGCGGCTCTAGTGGTGTTAGTGCAGATAATGCAGGTAGTGTAGCTAATTCAGTTGTGCAGATAGTACAATTTTACCATTATTTAATCTTCGCTGGGCAAATGTCGAGACGAGTGCACTCGCCCTTGCTAAATATTGAAACTGCGCTGGGCACGGGTCAAGCGCGTCTCGGCGTGGGGGGCGGATAGTAAATAGTAAATTTTTTTCATTTTTCCGCTTTACGAGTGTAAAGAGAAACCTTGGTAATCAATATAAACGCGCGGCGGGACGGCTGGTAGCGGGCGCCGTGGGGTTGATATATACATCAAGCGGGGGTTGACATAATTAAGTCCAAAACCCAAAACACTTTTTAGATTTGCTCCTTAACGGTATGTTGTACATCTGCCGATTTTTTGGGAGCCAGTTAAACACCTTCTTTACCTTCATAGAATATGTACACGAAAC
>JAJHRB010000093.1 GCA_020833025.1 Thermoproteaceae archaeon
GAGCTGGAGCGCGTGCCGAGAGTGGAGTCCCGCGCCTTTCCGTTTTTCGTCCTCGCGGCAGTTGCGCTTGCCTCGTTCTCGCCGCATTACTACCCGTGCATTGCCATCGCGCTCCTCGGCCTTGCGCTCGCCGCGCGCTCGCGCTCGCTGAGAGCGTGGGGCAGCCTGACGGGTCTCGCCACGCTGTTCTCCGCCGTGGTGTCCGCCCCGGCGCTTCTCGGCTTCTTAGAGAGTCGTACTGACGTCGCGCTCTTCGTCGCGAGGGCAGTCTCGGCCGCCTCAATTGCGGCCGGCGGCATTGCCGCGTGCGGCTGGTGGGCCTTCGCGCGTGCGGTTGGCGTGTTAATGCCGGAGAGACTCAGGAAGGCCCTGGAGCTCATGCCGGTGCTGATCCGCGGGATGGGGAGGGAGGCCGTCGCGGCGGCTGCCGCCCGCGAGGCGAGAGCGCTCGGGCGCGACAGGCTGGCCCTCGCCGCCGTGATAGGCGACGTGCTGGTCCGCGGGATTGAGCGCGGGAGAGCCCTGAGGATGGCTTATGAGGCGAGAAGTCCTTAGGGCGGTCTCCATCACATTTGGGTACTACTCCGAGCCCGTGCTGCTAGATGCTAGCCTTGACGCGAGGGAGGGCGAGGTCGTTGCAGTGACGGGGCCCACGGGATCCGGGAAGACAACGCTGTTAATGGTGCTGGCGGGCCTGCTGAGACCGTGGAGCGGGGAGGTCTACTTCATGGGGCGTCCAGTGTGGGAGCGGCTCCCGGAGGCGAGGAGGCACATCGGCGTGATGTTCCAGAATCCCGACGACATGTTCTTCAACGCCACGGTCCTCGACGAGATTGCGTACACGGCAGTCCGCGCGTACGGGCCGGAGGCGGGGCTAAAAATGGCGAGGCGCGCGGCCGAGGAGCTCGGCATCTCCCACCTCCTGGACAGGCCGCCGTACAGGCTGAGCGGCGGGCAGAAGAGGCTCGTGGCGCTGGCGGCCGCCGCGGCGCACGGGCCGAGGCTCCTGCTGCTGGACGAGCCCACGACGTACCTCGACGAGGAGCTGTGGGAGCTCGCGGCGAGCTACATTGCAAGACAGAGAGAGAGGGGCGTCTCGATAGTGATCGCCACGCACGATCTCGAGCTCATCTGCAGGCTTGCCGACAGGACGTACGCGCTACGCGGGGGGCGTCTGAGTGAGTGGAGACCGGGCAGAAAGAAGCTGTGCATTTGCGGGCTCTAGCCTTTCAATCCTCTTTGGAGATTCTGAAGTTCTTTTAAGCATTTTGGCCGCGGCTTGCAGGCCCCGGCAGGCCCGCGCACGCGCCCTCTTGGGGAATCCGCCGCCTTGCTGCAGGCGCCCCACTCGCCGGGCCGCGCCAGCAGGGCGCGCGGAGAGAACATAGAGGCGCCTAGCGGCCGCCGGCGCGGCCCACCCTCTCTAATACTTTAAGTCTAGTCCCCAGCCTTTTATTTGGCGCCAGCGCAGTGTGCGTGTCTGCCGCGGAGCTCGAGCTTGACATCATCCGTGACAAGATACGAGAGTTCGTACTCTCGAACGAGAAGGTGTACGACGAGCTGCTCAATATTATAGTGCAGAGGAGGAGGTCGCTTGAGGTCGACTTCCACGACATGTTGCTCTTTGACAAGAGCCTTGCCGACTTGGCGGTAGAGAGGCCCAAGCTGACGCTGCACGAGGCAGACAGAGTGGTGCAGGAGCTCGTTGAGGAGAAGGACCCGGAGACGGCGAGAGCGCTGAAGCGCTTTCACTTCAGGGTGAGGGGATCCCCGCTAGTAGTGCCGCTCAGAAAGCTGAGGTCAGAGTACATCGGAAGAATGGTACGCATAGAGGGCATTGTGACGAGACAAACCCCGCCCAAGCACTTCCTCTATCACGCGGTTTACAGGTGCGCGCAGTGCGGTTACGAGCTAGAGCTGCTGCAAGAGCTTGAGCGCAGAGTAGAGCCGCCGCCGAAGTGCCCGCGGTGCGGCGCGTCAAAGAGCTTCGCGCTGGCGACAGAGCTCAGCCAGTACGTCGACTGGCAGAAGATAATAATCCAGGAGAAGCCGGAGGACCTCCCGCCTGGCCAGCTCCCGAGGAGCATAGAGGTAATCCTCCTTGACGATCTCGTCGACACCGTGAAGCCCGGCGATATAGTATCGCTGACGGGAATTGTCGACCTGGCGCTAAGCGAGCTAAAAAGAGGCAAGCCGCCGATTGTGACGTCGTACATCCTGGCGGTCCACGCGGAGGCCTCAAACAAGGAGTACGTGGAGGAGATTTCGGAGGAGGACGCGAGAAAGATAAACGAGGTGGCGAGCCGCCCCGACGTGAGAGAGTTGATTGTGGGGTCGATAGCGCCGTCAATATATGGCTACGAGGAAATCAAGGAGGCCATAGCGTGCCTGCTGTTCGGGGGCAACGAAATAGTCTACCCTGACGGCGTCAGGGTCCGCGGCGAGATAAACATACTGCTAATCGGCGATCCCGGCACCGCAAAGTCCCAGCTGCTCAAGTTCGTGGCGAGAGTGGCGCCGCGCGCCGTTTACACGACGGGGAAGGGGTCGTCAGCTGCCGGCCTCACGGCCGCGGTCGTGAGGGACAAGCTGACGGGAGAGTTCTACCTCGAGGCGGGCGCGCTGGTGCTGGCCGACAGGGGAGTTGCCGTGATAGACGAAATAGACAAGATGGACGCAAAGGACAGAGTCGCGCTGCACGAGGCAATGGAGCAGAACACAGTGTCAATAAGCAAGGCCGGCATAGTGGCAACGCTAAATGCCAGGGCCGCGGTGCTGGCAGCGGCGAATCCCGCGTTTGGCAGGTACCTCCCCAACCGCACGGTGGCCGAGAACATAGACCTCCCCGTCTCGCTCCTCAGCCGCTTCGACCTCATTTTCGTCATCAGGGACGAGCCGAGAGAGAACTTCGACTCGGCCGTCGCGGGCCACATACTCGACCTGCACTCAGGAAGGGTTCCCGAGTCATTCCGCGACACGCTGAGGCCAGAGTTCCTGCGCAAGTACATCATGTATGCCAGGAGGCATGTGCGGCCGATTCTGAGCGAGGAGGCCAAGGAGAGAATAAGGAGGTTCTACCTCGAGATGCGCCGGAAGTACCAGGGGCCGGGCACCCCCATAGCCATCACGGCGAGACAGCTGGAGGCCCTCATACGCCTCACAATTGCCGAGGCAAAGATGAGACTGTCGCAGATCGCCGCGGCAGAGGACGCCGAGAGGGCAATCAGGCTGTACCTCGCGTTCTTGAGGTCCGTGGGCATAGATGTGGAGACCGGCGCGATAGACATAGATGCCATTATGACTGGAGTGCCCGCGTCGAGAAGGGAGGCGTACATAAAGGTTGTAGAGCTGCTTAGGAGACTGGAGGAGGCGGAGAGAGGGCCTGTTAAGGTCGAGACGCTGAAGGCCGAGGCGGAGAAGCTCGGAATTCCAGCCGGCGAGGTCCAGAGAATAGTCGAGCTGCTGATACGCAACGGCGAGGCCTACACGCCGAGGCCTGGCTACATCAAGCGCGTAATCTAGCTTTCAATCCTTCTTTTGAGATGAGATTCAATGTGACCCACCGGGTGCCGCCCGCCGGGCCGTCAATTGATATCGCGGTCTTTGAGGCTTCATGTTTACGCGCACAATCACATGAGAGTGCCGGCGCGGTTTACTGTATAC
>JAJHRB010000018.1 GCA_020833025.1 Thermoproteaceae archaeon
AATTCCTTTAGCCATCAAAAAGCCGCTGTCCTTCATTGTGGAGCACAACCGAGTAGCCCCCACCAAAGGGGAGGTAACCTCCAAGACCCCAAGGAATCCCGCCCTTAAGGGCGGGGAGGAGGTCAGGTTCACATCTGCGGTATGTTCACCACTTTGAGAAACCTCAGCCCCCTCCCAGCGCGCGAGAGCCTGGAGACCAGCTCGCGCACTCTGTCTCCGCCGCCGACTGTGTGAACTACCTCGAGGCAGAGTCTGTCCGTGAGGTGTATGTGCGTTGACGCCCTGATCATATCGCGGTAGTCGTGCTGGACCTCGGCGAGAGACTTTGCAATCTCTCCCTTCTCGTGGTCGTAAACCAGTACTATGATTGACGCCAGCGGTGCCTGCACTGTCTCACTCACCTTCTCCGCTACTAGAGTCGCGATGAAGCGAGACCTGTTCACCTCGCCCATCGCTGCCATCATTGCCTCCATCTTCCTGTACAGCTCGTCGTCAAGTGCTATGCTTATGCGCTTCATGTGCTGATATGAGGTACGAGCTAATAAAAGGCTTATGCTTAATTACAGGTATAGAGCTCATGGTGTGCCTCCCCTCATCCCCCCGCCTCCCCCGCCCCGGGCCCGGCGCCGGATCTTGCAGTCCGCCGCTCTCCTCCAGCTCCTGCACTGGCCAGCTCTCCGGCACGTCAGCGGCAGCCCGCTCCTGCCCGCCCAGCGGCCCTCAATTTTCTGCCGCGCCTCAGGCGGCATCGTGAGGACGTCGTAGCGCGAGCGTTCTGCAAGCCCCATGGCGCGCCGCGAGCGCGGCGCACGGGAACTGGCAGCGCAGGCCGCCGAGTCTCGCGTGCTTGTAGCGCGCGGCCACGCAGTCCGCGCCCACACGCCCACATCGCCCGCGCGATGCGGCAAGCTGGATGCCGCCGTCAGGAGCATCCCTGCGCTAGAACCCCCGTGCCGCGGGGGCGTATCCCGCGACGCAGGGGATCTGGCACAGGCCCCCTACTGGCAAGGGGCCTGGTGGAGTCGTGCCAGTCACGTTTCTTGCAAGCTGTGTGCCGCGACCGTGCCTCCTGGCGAAGTCGAGGGGCTCTACACGCAGGCGGGAGGCAGGGGGAGGCGGTTATTGATTAAGCCCGGGAGGGCGCAGGACGCGAAATGCCGTCTCACTCTGGAGGGCTGCCGCGCTGGCTCCTGGCGCCGCCCGGCGTGATGGCGTCGTACAGGGGCGTCCCGTGTGTCGTTAGGGGACGCCGCGCGCACTGGCGCTGCACGAGATCCTCGCGAGCAACGCCCACACTATCTCGTTCACCCTCTTGGCGTGCTCGACGACATAGCCCCACTTACCGCTAATTGACGCGAACACCAAGTAGCGGTCGCCCCCCAGCGGGTTGACTGACAGGTAAATTCCATTGCCCCCTTGAGGCTCGCCGGAAACCAGGACGTGCCCGCGCCTGTCAAACACCACGCCGGCCATTTCAACCCGCTCCTCGCCGCAAGTGCTCATGACGACGCCGAGCGAGACGTTAAACTCGGCACGCGGGGGCTCGGGCACGGAGAGCTCTGACAGCACCCTGGACAGGTCGGCGGCGCCGCGCATCGCGAGCTGGTGCTTGTCGGCCGTGACGCCCAGAGCCCCGCGCGGGAGGTCCACGAGCAGGTACACCTCCCCCTCCTCGTACACGCGCCTCCCGGCGTATCCGCCTGGAAGCGCGTCCACGTAAACGCGTCCCTCTCTGAAGCCAGACCTCGCGACCTCGTACCCGAGCCTCACGAGACCCTTAAGAACTGCCGGCACGTCCAGCGCGCTGCCGTACACCAGCCAGAAGAGGTACGTGCTACTGTAAACGCTCCACGCCATTCCCGCCAGCCGCCTCGCGCCTGGAGCTGAGGTGCCTCTTTACGATCTCGTCGCGCAGCGCCCCGGCGTCAACGCCCTGCGCCAGCTCCCTGGCGCTGCCGAGGTCGGCCAGCCACCTCACAACAATCTCCGAGATCGCCTCGCGCAGCGCGCTCTCGAGTGGGCCCACAGTCACGCCCCGCACGGCGTCTCTGAGCTGCACGTAGGCCCGGTAGAGCCGCCCGAGAGTCCTGGCGAGGTCCTTAAGCTCGCTCACGCGCGCCCTGGCGCCGGGCCTTAAAAGCTAGTGCGCCCCGCGGTGCCCGGCGCGGTCGCCCGCGGGCGCGCGCCCAGCGCCCTCTCGTAGCAGCGCAGTATCTCTGCCTCGGGGTCTCCTTCCCATCTGAGCACCAGCCCGTAGCCGGCCAGAATGTCCTCGAGCTCGCGCAGCACTGCCCTCGCGGCGGAGAGCACCTGTCTCGAGGGGGGCGAGAGCAGTTCGAGAGATGCCGGGCCCACGGCAACGAGGCGGGCCTCGACGTCCCTCCCCATGGCCCTTAGGTAGCCCACCAGGAGCGAGGGCGGAACTCTGTGGGCGTCCAGCAGCCTTGTCTCTCTCACCGTGAGCGAGCCCTCTATTCTCTCGACGGCCACCGCGCCTGGCGGCAGACTCGCATCGACATCGACGAACACTAGCACGTCGTAGTCAGACAGGAGGCCCAGGAGGCCCACCCCGTGGGCGTCGCCGTCGTAGACAAAATCGTTGAACTGCATCAAGTACTGGGCGAGGCACGAGCCAAAGCCGTCGTCGCCGTAAAGGGGGTTCCCGAGGCCTACCGCTAAAACTCTCGCCACGCGGGGCTACGGGGTGTAGACGTGCGACCAGATGACCTTCTCGATGACCTTGTAGACCCTCCCGCCCTCGCCTCTCGCCTCGAAGTGAACCGCGCACGCTATGCACGGGTCGAAGCTCCTGATGGCCCTCACGAGGTCCAGCCCCGTCCACTTGTCGGGCTCTATTTCCTCCGTGACGTAATTATTCAGCGCCGCCATCTCGAAGGGGCCGGCGCACTGCCCCGCGAACTCGCCAGTGCAGCGGTTGTTGCGCGGGCTCACGTTCGGCGTTGTCGGCGCCTCGTACTGGTAGTTCACCAGGATGCCCTCGCGCTGCACAAGCCAGTGCATGCAGCTGCCGCGCGGCACCTGCCACCAGCCGAAGCTGTAGCTGAAGCTCGGCCACCTGCCGTAGGACCACGGCCTCGACGTCAGCACCATGCCCTTGTTTACGAGATCGAGAGCGTACAGCAGGTAGGCCCAGGCCACGGCGGCCACTAGGGCCAGGTGGACGGCCCTCGCGAGCAGGCGCTCCATTGTCGTCGAGTACTTCGGCAGCTTCCACTCTATCACGAGCTCGTCGCGCGTTCCGGGCGGCAGGTCGGGCGCCACCGTGTTGCCCGGCAGGTATATCTTCAGCCTGCTGCCGTCGCTCTCCCACGCCTTGAAGCCTGCCAGCTCGAACTTAGTGGCGTGCAGCGTGTCGAGCCAGAGCTGTGATATAGGCCCGGTCTCCAGCGGCACAACCCTCCCGTCCTTCAGCACCACTCTCGGCTCGGCGTCCCAGCTGTACTTCGCGGCGAAGTTTATCGCGCCTGGTTTTGGCAGCGTCGTGCGGTTCCACATGTGGTATTTATAGAGCGGGTCCATGCCGTGCACAAGAGGCCTGCCGAGCGGGTCCTCCTTGATCCAGCCGGCCGGCGGCGCGACGTTGGCCTTCGCCCAGTCCTCGTAAAACGCCGACTCGACGAACTCGACGTAGCCGAGCTGGATCTCAGTCACGTTCTTGCTGTAAATCTCACGGCCTATTGCAAGGCCTGGCTTTTCCGCGCGCGCGTTATAAGCCTTGTCCAGCAGCGCGTACATCTCCCTCCAGCTCCCCCTCGCCTCGTCTGCTATGCTGCTGTACACCTCCGGGTGGTCAGCCCAGCCGCTTGCGTGCATTACCGGCGGGTCATGGGTCTTGCCCTGCGTCAGCGCGTACGGCTCGCCCGCGGGCGTGGTCACGTGGTCGCGGTAGAACTCGTAGAGGTCCTGCCACACGGCCCACACGAACTTGACCCACGCCGTCAGAGCAGTGAGGCCGGAGTACAGCTCGAGCAGCATCGCGGGGAGGTTGGTGATGTCTGTCGTTATCCCGCCGGGCACCAGCACGTTCGGGTGGGGCGCCCTGCCGTAAATCAGGGACCCTATCCTCCTCGACTCCCTCTGGTACTTGACTGCGAGCTGCCAGATCCTCCCCACGACCGGGTTCATGTCTCTCATTATGTCTGCTATGGTCCTGTAGCCGTGAATGTTGGAGTACTTGGCGGGGGTCTCCCGCGCGGCGCTCCAGACAGACGGCGTGAGCTTGCTGACGATGAGCTCGCTGTAGTCGGGCCCCTCGAGCAGGTTGAGGATAAGCGGGTGGTCGTACAGGTACTCGCCGAATGCGTACCCAAGCGCCCTGAGCGCAATGCCCATCGGGTAGGGCGTCATGCCCGCCGCGGCGTCGTTCGCGGCAGTTGAGGCGTTCGCGTGCGCTGCTCCGCACACGCCGCAGCTCCTCGACGTTATCTGTATTGCGTCCTCGGGAGGCTTGCCGCGCAGGATGACCTCAAAGCCGCGAAACATCATTGTAGAGGTTCTCGCCTCGCGCACGCGCTTGGTGGAGGCGTCAATGTCGGCGTACAGCGCGAGGTGCCCTTCAATTCTCGTTATGGGATCTATCCATAACTTCACTGACATTGAGGCCGGCCAGCTGCGCTATTATTAAATTGCCTTTCCGGGCGCGCGAAAAAGAGGAGGGGCGGGTTCACTCGAGGGCCTTCGCCACTAGGTTCGATATGTGCTCAACCCCGACGTCGACTTTATGGAACTTGAGGCCCGCTCTCAGCGTCTCGATGCACGCCGGGCACGCCGTTACTAGCATCTGCACGCCGGACTTTCTCACGTCCTTAACCTTCTTTAGCATGGCCCTCCTAAGCGCTTCTTCCGTCTCCCTTAAGAATGCCGACTCCCGCGGGCTCACCCCCGCCGTGATGTCAGTGCCCAGAAGCTGCGAAACGCGCCTGTAGAACTCCTCGGAGAGGAATATAATGCCCGCGCCGCCGCTGCAGCACCAGCTCCTCTCGCCGTGGCCGGGGAGGTCGCGGTAGTCTGTGAACTTCCTGAGGACCTCTCTCGGCTCCTCTATCACGCCGCCCCTCCTGGCAAGGTGGCAGGGGTCGTGCCACGCGACCCTGATGCCGAGCGGCTTGAGCCTCAGCCTCCCCTCTCTGACGTACTCGGCGAAGAGCTCAATCACGTGAAGCACTTGAAAGCCGAGGGGCCTCCTCAGGATATTTGTCGCCTCGAATCTGAACTGCGGGTAGACGTACCCGCCGTCAATGAAGACGGCGAGGCGCGGCGACAGCGACTCGGCGTACGCCACGAGGTCCTTGATTGTGTCCCTCTGCGCCTTGACGTCGCCAGCAATGGCGCCGAAGGGAGGCCTCACGCCGAACGGCACCTCGGGGAGCGTGAAGTCCTCCCCGACGCGCTTGAGCACCTTGATCGTGTTTAGCACTGCGTCCCGCGTCAGCGTGATGTCCATGAGCGTCACGGCGAGGAGGACCCTGGCGCCCCGCCTGCCGACGGGCGCCTCTGCCTCCTTCAAGAACGCCTCCCAGGCGGACTTGACGGCGGGGTGCCCCTTGTAGAGCCCGTCTCTCTCAAACCGGGCGAGCACCTTCATTATAGTTGGCGCGACTCCCGCCTCGTACAGCATCTGCCTGAGCGCCATCATCATGGCACCGCTGTCAATTCCGTACATGCATGCTATGTAACAGAAGCCGCAGTCAGCGCACCTGTACGCGCTCCTCAGCAGCTCCCACAGCTCCTCCTCCGTCCTCGGCATCCTGGCGCCGACTACCCTGCCCGCGAGGATTCCTGCCGCCGTGTACCTCCTCCTCAGAATCTGCCTGACGAGCTCTGCCTTCTCGACGGGCGCGAACTCCTCGTCAACGTAGTAGTACGGGCACCAGGGAGCGCAATTCCCGCAGCCCACGCACGACTCCATGTAGTGCAGCGTCACGGAATTAAGCCTCACGACAGGCAAGTGAGCAGGCGGCAGCACGGTCGGCACGCGCGGGTATATTGTAGTCATTGCAGTGGGCTGCTGCCCACCTAAAAAAGCCAGCTTTCCGCGCGCGCGAAAAATGGGAGCCTGCGAGCTCTAGACGCCCCTCTTGATCACGTTGTCATACCACTCGTGGAGCTTGCCGTACCAGTAGCCCCAGAGGAAGTGGAAGTACTTTGTGAACGGCATTACCGCGACGAACGCCGCGGCCGAGGTTATGTGAAGTCCCAGCAGGAGCCTGTACCAGCAGACGCCGGGGGGATAGTGGTGCGCCGCGAGCCAGCCGGTCAGCACTATCAACAGCAGGAGAGGCCAGACGAGGAGGTCCCCCGTCCTGACCCGTCTGTGCCCCCTCGCCTTCTCTACGAACTTCTCCACCATCTTGTACACGATGCCTATCGTGGCTATGACTGCCAGAATGTCGCCGTTCAGCACCGAAGTCAGGGGTCCCCAAATTGTGGTCACGCGCTGGACCACGCCGGTCGGCGTCGTAACCTGCAGCGTGCCGGTTATCGCGCTTATCGGTATTGCGAGGGGCCAGAGAATGCCGTAAGGCGGTATTATCTGCTGTATGTAGGCTATGTGCTGGGCGAGGAGGAAGACGAGCGGGTGCAGTGCTGCTAAGTGCAGCACTATCAGGCCGGAGAATGCCTCGACGGCGTTTCCCCTGAATGCAAGTATTATCGGGTTCAGGAATGTCATTATCAGGCCCTTTATGACGTGCCCAATTCCGCGCGGCCTCCTCACGTAGAACCCGCTTCTGTACACGAAGACGTAGCGCAGCAGCCTGTATGCCGCGCCGACGGCAAACAATCCCAGAGCGGCGGGGAATAGGACGTAAATTGCGAGCTCCAGCAGCTCCATCGCCCTACTCCCGCTCCCTCGCCCTCCTGGCGAACAGGTAAGCGCCCACCGCGCCGAGCACGACTCCGGCGCCCGCGGCTGCCGCTATTGTGGACACCGGCGGCAGCGTCGGGGCGGGCAGGGCCTTCCAGAACGGCTCGTAGGCGTCGGAGAATCCCGGCATCGTGCAGCCTATGCACACGCCGCCGGCCCTCACGGGCCCTCCAACCCCGGCAATCCAGCCGACCTTGTTCCACGGGCAGTTCGAGATCGGCCCCTTGCAGCCGACCGAGAATAGGCATTTGTAGTCGCTAGAGCCCGGGTACTCCCTGAGGTCGCCGGCAGTGTAGGCGCCGGCACGCGGGCACTGCTCGTGCACCGTGCGCCCGTATATGAACCTAGGCCTCGCGTACTCGTCGAGGAAGTCCTCGCGCCTCAGCACGTGCGGCTTCAGTATCCCGGCCACGACGAGCACGGCGAGCGCGAGAGTCCTCACTATGGCGTTGCCGTTGACGGGACAGCCGGGCAGCGCTACTGCCGGCTTCGAGGTCTTCAGGTCTGGCTCTCCCCCCTCGTCTATGTACTTGCGGAAGGGCAGTACCTCTGGCTCAAAGTAGGACTGGTGAATCATGCCCCTGTACCCGCGGATTGGATCATCAAAGAAGCCGAGAGAGCCCGTCGGCGAGGGGGACCAGCTCGGCGGCGTGAAGCCGGGCGGCGGCTCGAGGACCTTATTAGCCGGCATCCCGCCGTAGCTGGAGCAGTTGCCGACGGTCACCACGGCGAGCGCGTTCTTGAGCAGGTGCTTGAGCCACTCGGCGCACGTCCTGTGCCCGACGACGCAGTAGTAGCCGCCCCTCTCTCTGATGTTCGTGCCCGGGATGTCGGCCTCCTGCGGGAAGGAGCCCTCGAGCACCAGGACGTACGGCCCGTACTTGCCCTCGGCAATCTCCTCTAGGTGCCTGTCGGCGTCAGAGACTCCCTCAACTGCCTGTGTCTCCAGATAGTCGTAGAGCCTCTTCCTGTCGGCAACGTCGGAGGGATCCCTTATGTGATAGGTACCCCACGGCGGGAGGACTGTGTCGTGGGCCAGCAGGACGACAGTCCCCGGCGGGACCAGCGGCGTCGTCCCGAGCAGCACGTCCTCGAGAGTCGGGTCCGTCGCCTGGATTATTGCAGTGGTGTCGCCGGTGCAGCTCTGGGCCTCGAACCAGACGACCTTGGCTAGACCCTCCCTCACCGCAGCCGACGCCGCCCTCACTATGGCGCTCCAGTTGAGGGCGGAGAGAGCTGCGGCGAGAGACCCCGCCCTTAGCAGGTCGCGCCTGGTTATCGCAAGCCGCACGGGTGGTTACCGCGGCCGCTTAATAAATACCCTTTCCAGCTTTGAGAAAATCTCGGCAAGGCGCCCGCAGTCGGGGAAGAGCTCATATCTCTCCCCGCCGCATAGATTGCAGCGCGCTGCGATGACATTCCCGTGGCCGAAGACGTACATGTTTCCGTCGATGCTCACGGCGCACGCGCTGCAATAGCTCAGGAACAGTCTCGCGGCGAGGGGCTCCGCGGGAGTGCCCTTAAACTGGCGGAGCTCCGGTACATTAAACAAGCGGATGGTATCTGCAAGAGAGCTGACGGGAAGCGAGAGAATGTCTGCAAACTTCTCGCAGACGCGCTCGAGGTACAGCATCACGGCATCCTCGCTGGAGCCGTACATGCGCGCGAGAAGCGCGAGCGCTGCGGGATCGCCCAGCGACGCCATGGCTATCAAGCCCCGCTCGGTTACCTCGTAAAATCCGCAATCGGCGCAGAGCAGGTCCAGCGCCGCTGCTTGCTTTACTTTTCTCCATGCCGTTGCGAGGGGCATACGAGTTTTCTTGTAAATTGAATAGAATCTTGCCTTTCCTATATCTAGAGATGCTCTGAGTATCTCCACAAGCTTCTCGTCAATCTTGCAGGCTGGCATAAAGCTCCTCTACTCTCCTGACGACCTCCTCCAGGCACTTGGCGCCGCCCTCTGACAGACCCGCGCGGGGGCCCGGATCCGGCGGCTCGCACTCAACGACGTAAATCTCATCGGCGTGTCGCTCTAAGTAGCTCAGCCCCGCGAGCAAGTCCTCGAGCGAGATCCTGCCCTCAAGCGAGGGCCTTATCGCGTCGAGAACCTCCCACGGGCTGGCCGGCGCTCTCGGCGAGAGCCTATACACCTCCACCGTCCCCGGCCTCCTGCCGCGCGCCACCGCGCCGACGAGAATGAGCTTTCTCGGTGCGTGACTCCTCAAGTCGTCCAGCATTGTGAAGACGTCGCCTGACAGCTCGATGGCGGGATATCCCCTCTCGCGCAGTACCTTGAGCGCGTAAAGCCCAATTGCGAGGTCGCCGCCCAGCAGGTACCCGACGCATGCTATTAACACGCCGCCTGGCTCGGGCTGCCCCATGCTCTCTAGCGGGGCCCCGTAGAAAGCTTTTATTACGCGATTTACTGTATGGTATATGTAAGAAAGTATATCTGGCCCAGCGCGAGCCCTCCGTCGCCCGGCGGCACCCTCCTCGGCAGGAGAACCCCGGCGCCGCACCGGGCTGCCGCGTCCCTTACCCCACGCACGATGTAGCTGTTAACTGCAGCGCCCCCGCCCAGCAGGATGTAGCGGTCTCCCTTGCTCTCCGCAGCCTCGCAAGCCCTCTCGCCGAGAATCCGGCCGAGCGCCACCTGCGCGGTGTACGCCAGGTCCTCCCGCCTGGCCTCCCGCCGCGCGTAATCCACGAGCTCCCCGAAGAGCTCGACTTGATCCCGGGCGTGCGTCTCGAGCTCGCGGCCGCCCCGCGCCGCGGCCTCCAGCTTCATTGCCGGCTCCCCCTCGTACGTCCTCTCCCACGCGACTCCCAGCAGCACGGCAACGGCGTCCAGAAACCTCCCGGCGCTTGACGTGAGAATGCGCGGCGACTTGACCTCCCTCATTACCGCGTTGAGCTCCGCGGCGCCTCCCGGCAGGTATCTCGCCGCCCTCTCCACAAGCTCCTCAGCATCCCCGCAGCACTCGCTGAGGTAGGCTATTGCCATTCTCGCCGGCCTGTATGCGGCCAGGTCGCCGCCGGGCATAGGGACGTATCTTAAGTGCCACGCGCGCTCGTACATCGCGCCGTCGACGAACAGCACCTCGCCGCCCCACGCGCTCCCGTCCTCGCCGTAGCCCACGCCGTCTATCGCTATTGCAACGAACGGCTCGTCGATTCCGAGATCCGCCGCCGCGGCTAGTGCGTGCGCGTGGTGGTGCTGTATCTGAAAGACCTCGGCGCCGAGCTCCTCCGCCCACTCCCTGCACAGCCTCACCGAGCGGTAAGCGGGGTTCTTGTCGCACGCGAGCACGGGCTCCCTGACACCGTAAACCGACGCGAACCATCTGAGCTCTCTGTCCAGGTACTCGTAGGCCTCGAAGCTGTCGAGATCGCCTATGTACTGCGTGAGGACGGCCTTGTCCTCCACCCCAATGGCGCCGGCCGTCTGGAGGTCCCCCCCGAACGCAACTGCATGGCGCTTGAGCGCGCGCCTCATTCTAATCCACGCGGGCGCGTAGCCCCTCCCCCTCCTGATCATTACAGGCTCTCCATCCGTGAACCTCATCACGCTGTCGTCGACTCTGTGCACGATCTCGAGCCCGTGATCGAGCACGTAGTCAACTACTCTGCCGAGCTTCTCGAGCACGCAGCTGAGAGTGTAACACATTGGCTCCCCCTGCACGTTCCCGCTGGTCGCAATGACGAACTTGTCGCGAGTCTTGGCGAGGAGTAAGTACTGCAGGGACGTATACGGCAGGAACACGCCCTCCATATCGAGTCCCGGCGACACGAGCGGCGAGACGGGACTGTCATCGCGCTTGGGCAGCAAGACGATGGGCCTCTGCGGCGACGTTAAGAGCTCGGCGGCGCGGCCGTCGACGTGCGCCAGGCGCCTCGCGACGTCAACGCTGAGCGCCATGACCGCGAAAGGCTTCTGGGGTCTCCTCTTCCTCCTCCTGAGCTCGGCGACCACGCCGCCGTCTGTTGCGAGCGCCATTATATGGTAGCCACCCACGCCCTTGACGGCAACGATGTGACCCCCGTCTATCAGGCGCGCCGCCTCAGCTATCGGGTCCCCGTCCGGGATCTCTGCGCCGCGCCGGTCCAGAAGCCTGACCCTCGGCCCGTCGCGCCTGCACGAGATTCCCTGGTAGTAGTACCTCCTCACGCCGCCGGCCAGCGGGTCGCCGTACTCCCTCTCGCACTCGTGACACATTGGGAATGCGCGCCAGCTCGTGTTCTCCCTGTCGTACGGCAGCTGTGCGATGATGGAGAACCGCGGCCCGCAGAAGCTGCAGGAGTTGAACGGGTAGTCCCGCCTCCTCTCCTCGCCGCTCTCGAGAACCTCGCGCAGACAGTCATCGCAGATGGCGAGATCCGGCGGTATCATCGACGGCCTTTTCCGCGCCATCTCGCTGCCCTCAATTCTGAACCCCGCCGCGCCGAGCGGCTCGACCTCCTCGACGCGGACCTCCTCGAGCCTTATTACGGGCGGCGCGTTGGCAAGAAGGGCCCTCATGAACTCGCTTGCCCCGCCCCCCTCCACGTAAATCTCCACCTCGCCGCCGCCCAGGTTCTTCACGTACCCGCTCACTCCCAGCTTGTCCGCCAGCATCTTGACGTAGGGGCGGAAGCCGACTCCCTGCACTATACCAACAGCGTAAATGCGGTAGGCCCTGGTCACGTCGCGGCGCGAGCCCCCGCCCTCAACTCCTCGGCTATTTTCAGCACGCGCCCCACCTCCTTCTCGATCTCCTTGGCGGCCGCCTCCGGGTCCTCCCCGGCACGTGCGGCAAGCTCCACTGCCATTTGCTTCCACGCCTCTATGCTCTCCCGCAGAGCGCTGAGATCGACCCTCGCTATAATCACGCCGGCGTGCACCATCACGATGTCGCCAGCGCCGACCTCCCCCTCGTCTATGCCCAGGAGCGCCGGCCTTTCAATGCCATCGCCGACGTCGACGTAGGCAACACCGCCCTCTACTCTCCTGACGACGGCTGGCACCGCCCAGCACATAGCCCTAAACAATGCCGGCGTCTCTCGCTACGTCGGTGGCGAGACCCCCGCCGCCGAAACGCGCCCAGATGGCACAGGTGCCCTCCATGGACACCATGCACGGCCCGACGGGCCTGTCGGGCGTGCATGCTCTCATGAACAGCGGGCAGTCAGTAGGTCTTGCCTTTCCCAGCGTCACCTCGGCGCACCTGCACGTGCGCGGGAGGTCGTACTGCCACCTCTCCGGCGCGAGCTCGGGAACGCTGAAGTACTTCATTGCGTCATGCTCTGCAAACGCGCCTCTAAGTCTCAGTCCGCTCTTCGGCAGGAAGCCTATGCCGCGCCAGGCGTCGTCAACGGCCTCGAATACCGTGTACATCGAGGACAGCGCCCTGAGATTTCCCTCCCACCTGACGGCCCTGGCGTACTCTATCACGACCTTGCTCTCGCCTCTCCTCAGCTGGCGCAGTATCTCCGCAATTGCTGTCAGCACGTCGTGCGGCTCGAAGCCCGCCACGACGACCGGAATCCCGTACTGCTCCGCGACTGGGACCCACGCCTTGCCGCCGACAATTGTCGAGACGTGCCCCGGCGCTATAACGCCCGAGACCGGATAATCCGTGGGCTTTTCTTGCATCATGTCCAGCGCGTAGAACATCGCCGGAGGTGTGAGCTTGACCAGGCTCATGAGCTTTAAATTCGGCGGCACGAGACCTCTCAACACCGCCTCCGAGTACCCCGGCGCCACGGTCTCGAAACCTATGCCGACGAACACCGATGGCTTGCCGTGCCCCCTCGCGTCGATTATTGCCTGAATGAAGCTCTGGACCACTCTGACGTCGCCCCCGAGCGCCCTCGCCTCGGCGAGCGACCGCGCGCCATTAACGCCTCTCAGCGCGGGCACTCTGAACACGTCGCCATAAGTATACACCACCACGCCCTCGAGAGCCAGCTTTATTGCCTCCTCCACGAAGTAGGAGGGAGTGACGCACACAGGGCAGCCTGGCCCCGCCACGAGCTCGACGCTCTTAATGCCGGACGTCTCCAGCACGCTCCTGATGCCGTAGTGAACGATCGTCCACTCGTGCGTCCCGCAGAAGTCCATTATTTTATAAACGTAATGGGGGTCTCTCCTGGCGAGATCCTCGGCGTATTTCTTGATGTAGCCGACGAGCACGGATGTGACGGCGCTTCTGCGCCTGAACGCCGTCTCAATTGCGGATATGCCGCTCACGGGAAATCGGTCAGGCGAGTATTTTTGTGCTCTCCACTCCGGGCGCGGCATGCCCAGCGCTGGCGGCAAGAGCGCGGGGCTGCGGCTTAATTACGGCGGCGTCGTGCTGTCGCTGAGGGACTACGCGGGGGCCGTCGCTGAGTACCGCGGCGAGAGTCTCTGCATTGACGTGCTGAGGCCTGACTGCCACCACGTCTTCTACACGCACGGCCACGAGAGACACTACGGCGGTTACGCCGGGGAGTTCCACGCGCCGTTCCGGGGGAATGTAATCGCGGGGACTGTAGTGAGGGCAGGGCCCTTTAGAGTTCTCGTAATTGATGCGTACAATATCACGAAGGTGGCAGGCGGGCGCCCCGTCCATAGCAGAGGAGAGGGAGTCGGTTACGTCATCGAGGTGGCCGGCATTGTCATGTACCACGCCGGCGACACAGATCTAACACCCCAGATGCTGGAGGTCGGGAGGCATGACATAGCGCTGCTGCCAATAGGGGGCGACGGCGTGATGACGCCGGAGGAGGCTGCCGAGGCGGTAAAGCTGCTGAGGCCCAAAATTGCAATTCCGGTGCACTTCACAGAGGCCAGGCACTATGTCAAGTTCCGTGACATGGCGCAGCCCTACGCCCAGATAATGAACATCAAGTCGTGAGACCCGGGCCCGGCGGTGAAGGAATAAAGAGGCGGGGACTGCAGGCACGCCGTGGCGCGCGAAAGCGTAGTGCCGCCGTACATGAAATACAAGGCCGTCCCGGCGGCAGAGTTCAAGAGACTGTACAGCGAGTCCGTGTCTGACATCTACGCGTTCTGGATGCGCGAGGCCGCGCACCTGCGCTGGCGGGTCAGGCCGCGCAGGGCATTTGAGGGGGGCGTCTGGTTTCCGGACGGGTATCTGTCGCCCTACGAGAACGTCATTGGCAGGCACCATGGGACGTTCATGTGGGACAAGATTGCAATAATATGGGAGGACGAGAGCGGCGAGGTGAGAGCGCTGACGTACTCGCAGCTCGACTCGCTGGCGCTTAGAATGGCCGGCGCGCTCAGAGCCCTGGGAGTCGGCAGGGGAGACTGGGTTGTGTTCTACGCCCCCCCAACCCCCGAGACGCTTGCCCTCACGTACGCCGCGGTGAGAATCGGGGCGCCGTTCGAGCATGTGTTCACGGGCTGGGGATGGCTGGCGCTCGCGAGGCGCGTCGCCAGCAGGAGGCCGAGGCTCGTCGTCACGGTAGACGCGTTCCCCCGGAGGGGAAAGCTAGTCAGGACGAAGAACGTCGTTGACAAGGCAGTGCCGGAGGGCGTGAGGGTTCTCGTGGTTGAGCGCGCGGGGGTGAGCGTGAGCAGGAGGAGGAATGATATATTCCTCTCGGAGGTCGAGCCGGCGGACGGCGGCGGGGAGGCCGTGGTCGGCAGCGGGCACCCGCTATTCGGGCTCCACGCAGCGTACAGAGACGGGCCGAGGCCGGTGACGCACGCGGCAGGCGGCTACCTGGTCCAGACCTACGCAACCACAAGGTGGCTGGGCATCAGACCGCGGGACACTTACTTCTGCACGGTGATGCCAGGCTGGATAACAGGGGTGACTTACATGCTCTTCGGGCCCCTAATGATCGGCGCGACGGTGGTGGTGTACGAGGGCGGCCCCGACTACCCGCAGTGGGACCGCTGGTGGTCCATAATTGAGCGGTACGCCGTCACGGTGTTTGTAACAACGGCGGGGGCCATGCGATACCTCTCCCGCCAAGACCCCGAGCTGTTGAAAAAACACAACCTGGACACCCTCCGCCTCATCATAACCACGGCCGAGCCCTTTGAGGGGGAAATATGGCGCTGGACGTATCAATACGTAGGCACCGGGACTGTCCCAACCGTCGATTCTGTGCCGGAAAGGCTGACCGGGAGGGTTCCGGTTATCCACGCCTTTATCCAGACCGAGCTGGGGACCTTCGTCACGGGCCAGTTGCCCAACTATGTCTTCACCCCGCTTAAGCCAGGCTCAGCGGGCCCGCCGATGCCCGGCTTTTACATAGATGTAGTAGACGAGGAGGGGCGGCCGGCGAGGGGCATCCCCGGAAGGCTTATACTAAAAGCTCCCTGGCCTGCCCTGCCCCTAGAGCCGAAGGTATTTGACGGGATTTACGACACGGGGGATGCGGCTGTGATGGACGAAGACCTCTACATCTACCCGCAGGGGAGGAGAGACGGCGTGATAAAGATAAACGGGTACAGGGTGAGCCCCGGCGAGATAGAAGAAGCAATAAAGACAGCGCTTGGGGTCGACGTTGTAGTGGAGAAGACCAGAGACCCACTGCGATTCGAGGTGCCGGTGGTGTATATCAGAGGCGGCGCAAGCCCAGACGACGTAAAGGGGGCGGTGAGAGAGCTCCTAGGGCCTATCGTTGACGTTGAGGTGAGGTCTATGTAGCAACGAGCTTTCTGAGCCTATCTCTCAGCTCGGCCGCGGCCTTCTTGAGCACCTCAAAATCGAACTTGTCGAGGTGTCCCTCGTAGAAATTTGCATGTAGTTGCTCAACCGCGGCGAAGAGCTTTACCACCTCCCCATCCCCCGTCTCTGCGGCGATCCTCCTAACCACGGCCCATATAAGCATATGCGAGTCGTGGCGCAAGCCCCTCGTCTCTGCAAAAGCCTTTATCAGCTGGATAATTGAATTCCACAGCTTCTCCCCCGCCTGCCTTAAATCCCTCTCCTCAAGGGCAAGCCCCTCCTGCCAGAAGTAATCGGCACTCTCAAGATACAGCCTCACCCTCTCCGGCGGGTCGGCAATACGTTCAGCAATTAGCTCAACTACATACGCAACGGGATCCAGGCCCCGCCTCTCCAGCTCCCTAATGATAAACTCTGGAAGCACGTATAACGCTACCCGCAATTTAAAAATTATAACGCCTCCAGCTCGTCTTTCAAAAACCGCTTTGTTGTCAGTTAACCGAAAGATCTTTAAAAACAGTTGTTCAGAAAGGTGACAATGGACGTAGTTGAGAGAGGAAACCGGCGGTGATCTGACCCGCGGCGGGAGGAGGGAGACCGGCACCTCCGCCAGTGGGAGGGGGTCCGGCGGGTACCCCGGTGGATCCGCGGGATCTCCCTCAAGCCCTCCTGCTGAACTTTGTCTACGGGCCTAGGCAGGCCGGAAAAAACCACAGGCCTTAAGCTCTTGACCGGAGATAAGGGTCGGCTGATCTCAGGGAGCTGCCCGGCCGCCGCGAAGAGCTTTATTACTTCGCTGCCGCCTGTCTTGACTGCTAGCCCTCTCATGACAGCCCGCAGGAGTCAGTGAGAGTAGTGGCACAGTTCCTTGGCCTCGGCTACGGCATTCCTGTATTATCTGAGTCCCGCAGCTTCTCGCACGCATGTCTGAGGTCCCTCTCCGCAAGCGCCGTGCCCCCTCCAGAAGTGCCCGGAGCTCTTGAGTTTACGGCGTAGATCACCAGCTCTGTGACGTACGCCGCCGGGTCTGCGCCGCGCCTTTCCAGCCCAGCCCCGACGTTCGTGCTCGCGCGGCCGGCGGCCGCACGGCCTCAGAGATAAAATTTCGCTGCACGGCCAGCCCCATGGGACACGTGGAGGTCCAAGCCGTCCTGGGCGACGAAACGAGGACTAAAATGAAAGCAGTGCGAGCTCTGGTTGACACGGGCGCCACCCTGACTGCCATCCCAAGACAGCTGGCCAGGGAGCTGGGCATAAAACCGCATGCCCAGGCCCGCGTCAAGACCGGCGCCGGCGTGATTGTAATGGACAGAGCCCGGGCGTACGTCGAGATAATGGGCGCGGGCGAGATCGTGCCCGTGCTGATATCGGACGTGATAAATAGGGTGCTGGTCGGCGTCACAACGCTCGAGGTGCTAGAGCTTGAAGTGGATCCCGTGGCGGGAGCGCTGAGGAGGACGGCACTCCTCCTCTACTCTCTTGCGCGGGTGTGACTGCGCTCGAGCTCGAGAAGCCGTGGCAGGATCCGGAGAAGTACCTTGACGGCCGTCTGACAGAGGCGCTGTACGAGGCCGAGCTGGCTCTGAAGCTCCTTGAGGCTGGCGTGTATTGGAATGCTGCAGGAAAGGCCTTTCGGGCTTTCAAGGCCCTGCTGTCCGCTCTCGCAATGGAGTACAGAGATATCATCGCGCGCAAGTACCAGGAGTGAGGAGATTGAGAGGCGGGAGGAGGATAGAACTTGCGGACTGGATAGTAACCGCCATGCCAACTGGGCTCTTGCTCGAAATTGCCAGAGACCTCTCGCATGCAGTAGGGGCTGAGCTTTTGCATTTATAGTACTGAATCTCCACGAGTTTCAGCACAACGGCCTGGACACGTCAGTCGTGTTAAGCCGGCGCGCGAGGCTTAACTCCGTGCGGAGGACGTGAGGGCCCTCGCGCGTTATGTTATTGAAAGCGCGAGGAGGCTCCGCGGCGAGATGCCCTCTCAAGCGCTTGGCTGCCTTAGGAGGTCCTTGACGGCCTCGGAAATGCCCACGACTCTGCACATGCCGCTCTCGGCGTCGTACACGAGGAGCGTGCCATCCGCGCCCCGCAGTATGAAGTGCTTGAACTCAGCGTCATGCATTACAAACTGCGATAGCGAGCCGAACATCTCGAGCAGGAGCCCCGCCGCCATCGCGTGACACAGAGGCGGCTTCCCCACGGCCTCCAGGCAGCTCTCGTACCTCTTGCGCAGCTCGGAGAGTCCCTGTCTGATTATATCAATTCTCAGCTCCCGCGGCATGACTCCGTCATCCATTCTGAACATATACGGCGTGCCGTCTAAGCTTTAAAGCCTTGGACGCGGAGATGGCGTGGCCGGCTGGGCCGCTCAGGCGGTCGAGCTCGCAGCGATAGCCACGGGGGCCGCGCTCGTAATTCTCGGTATCCTGCTTATTGTGCTCTCGCTACTGATTTCAAGAGCCCGGGGAGTCAGGGAGGGAGGCGCCGAGGCTGGCGGCGTGGTGATGATAGGGCCCCTGCCTATTGTCTTCGGGACGAGCCAGCGCGCCGCCGTCGCTGCGATGGTTCTCGCAATCGCGCTCACGGCTCTCGCGCTCATTCTGTTCGTGTCCGGGCTAGCGCCCTTAAGAGCAGCCACGTGAGGAGCGCCAGGACTGCAAGTAAGAGCGCCGCCGCCGCAATTCCGTGCATGACGGCGGCCGGCTGTCCCACGCCGAAGCACACCGGCACGAAGAATACAATTACGCAGCCGACGGCGCCGCCCGATATCTCACCCACCCTCACGTGGGAGAGGAGCGCCAGCATTGGAGCGGCGGCCATGAGGGCAATGCCGGTGAGCACGAGAGCGAGGCCGAGCGCCAGCAGCCTCACGGCACGTCCCCGCGCTCTCTTTTAAAAGGAGTTGGGGCGTCAGCTCTTCCCACTCTCGCCACGCATCAGCCTGCAGCCGCCTGACATCACTCAAGGCTCTGCTTCTCGCGTCAAATCTTTTAAGGGCTGCGACAACAGAACCCATGGAGTTCAAGCCCGAGTATTATGCAGTGTTGGAGTCGCTCTCGACGGGGGCGAGGAGCGCCAGCGAGGTATCCAGCATTACTGAATTAGAGCGGCATGATGTAGAGGCCATTCTGGCGTCGTTGATGGGTCAGGGCCTGGTTGAGAGGCGCGAGAGGGGCCTGCTGTTCAAGAGGGAAGTCTACGTGCTGACTGAGAGGGGGTGGGAGGTGCTCCACAAGTGGAGGGAGCGCGTCAGAGAGCTCGTGAGCAAGGCAGCGGAGCTAAGGGAGGAGGGCAGGGTCGAGGAGGCCGACGCGCTCATAGCGCCAATCCAGTCAGTGCTCCCGTTGCTGCTCGCGCTGGGGGTTCTCGACGCGGCGCTTTATGCCGCCGCTCTCGGGGCCGTTGAGAGCACAGATACAGCCGAGGCGCTTGAGGGGGCCGAGGACCTCGACAGTCTGGGGCTCTAGGCGCGCGGCCCCTGTAGCTGCCGCGCATTTCGTCGGACTTTCTCACAGCCGCGCTATAGCTACTCCCTCACTATGAAGTAGGCGGAGGCGAATCTCAGGAAGTGCTCCTCGTCCCTCTCGTCGACTATAACTATGTCGACGAGCTCTGACACCTCCTCAGGAAGTGCCAAGTAAACCTGAACGGCAAGCCTCCTGGCATCTCCCGGGCGGAGGCCTCTTACAACTAGAGCCACGTCAAGGTCGCTGTTTCCGACCGCCCTCTTCTTTACCACAGAGCCGAAGACCACCGCCTCCTTGACGTCAGCAAATCTCCGCGCTGTACTGAGCACTAGTCTTGCAATGTCAAGCCACCTCTCCTCGAGAAGCCTGGCTCTCTCTAGACCCCACACCATTTGCCGTCCCAAGCTCTCTTAACAAGCTCGATGACCTCTCGCGCGGTGCTTAGGCAGATTTCCGCATCTTCCCTCTCAATGCCGTAAGAGAAGTATCGTCCCCTCTGCCTCGCGTTTTCTAGCACGATCAGCTCGCTCCTTCGTGACTTGATAAAGTTCGTGACCTCCTCCCCCCTCCATACTGCAGCCAGGTGGGCGAGGAGCTTTCTAACCTGGTGGGTCTCCGGGAAGGAGTAACCCAGAAATGCTATTGTTGCCTTCACGGCGAGCTCCGCCGCTATCTGTGCCAGCAGACCTGCCGCGTTAAAGAGACCGCTTCTCAGCGCACCTTCTGCTGCTTTCAGAAACTCCAGAGCCCTCCTACAGAGACTAAATGGAAGCTCGCCCATGAGAAAGGAGACGGTGCAATAAATTTACTGTCCGTGCCGGACGATCGAACTAAAAAGACTGCAGCGCCCTGCACCTCCCCTCTAGCGACTTGATCAGCAGGTAGACGGCGTGGTTATACGGCGTCGGCACGCCGAGAGCTGCGCCGTACTTAACAACGGCGCCGTTTATAAACTCGACCTCAGTCTGCCTGCACCTAGCAATGTCTTGCGCCATTGACGAGATGTTGCGGGCCGTCATTTCGGCAACCCCGAAAACCTCGGCGGCGGGACTCTCGACAGGATAGCCCCTGGCCCTGGCCACTGCCGCTGCCTCCTCGGCGAGCCTCCCCGCGAGCGCGCGCGCCCACGGGTCTGCCAGCACGACACCGTTCGGGGCCTGCAGTATTGCCGTTACTGGATTCAGCGCCGCGTTGACAACGAGCTTTCTCCACCTGTAAGGCTCGATATCATCCACGACCCTAACTCTGGCGCCGCCTCTCTCAAGCGCCTCTGCCACCTCCTCGGCGCCGCGGGGCAGTACTATCTCGCCGAGACCTCGCAGCTCAGAGCGGCACCCCTCCCGGTACACGCCGTACGTGACCACGGCGCCGTAAGCCGCTGGAAACCTCCCTCTCGCGAGCTCGAGTCCCCCAATGCCGTTCTGAAAGATCACGGGAATCCCGGCGGCGGCCTTGAGCGCGCCTTCAGTGTCCGGCGCCTTGACCGCCACGAGAGTGTACCTCACGCCAGACGGCAGGCTGCTGACGACCCTCACGCGGAGGCGCGCGCAGTCAGAGCCGCCTGCGCAGAAGCGATATTCGTCGCACCTGGACCTCACGACGGCGCAGGGCTCGATTCCTGCTGCGTTGAGGAAGTAGGCCAGCATGCTGCCCACGGCGCCGAGGCCCACTATAGCGAACATCAAACATAAAGGGGTTTTCTACAACATATGGACGCCCGGCGGAGGAGGCGCGTGACTGACTTCGTGAAGGGAGGCGGCCCTTACGTGTGGATAACGGCGTACGACTGCCCGACGGCCCGGCTCGTAGACGAGGCAGGAGTTGACGGCATTTTGGTGGGTGACAGTCTCGGGATGGTAGTGCTCGGCCTCCCGAACACTCTCGGCGTCACGATGGCCGATATGGTGCGCCACACGGCAGCAGTTGCCCGGGCGAGCCCGAAGGCGCTCGTGGTTGCGGACATGCCCTTCATGTCATACGAGCCGGGGCCCGAGACCGCGCTCAAGAACGCGGCGAAGCTCGTGAGGGCCGGGGCGGACGGGGTCAAGATAGAGGGCGGCGCTGAGTACGCGCACATTGTGGAGAGGCTCGTCAAGGCCGGAATACCCGTGATGGGGCACATCGGGCTGAACCCCCAGCGCATACTCACGCTGGGGGGCTTTAGAATGGTCGGCAGGACCGAGGAGCAGAAAAGAAAACTGGTAGAGGACGCCAAGGCGCTCAGGGACGCCGGCGCCTTTGCCATAGTAGTGGAGTTCGTCCCGGCGCCTGTCGCGAGGGAGATAACGCGCTCGGTGGACGTGCCGACAGTATGCATAGGCTCGGGGCCTCACTGCGACGGGCAGATACTGGTGCTGCATGACGTGATAGGCCTCTCGGAGAGGCCGCCGAGCTTTGCCAAGAGGTACGCCGACGTCGCCTCAGCGATAAAGAGCGCGGTCGCGAAGTACGCCGAGGAGGTGAGGGCCGGCCTCTTCCCGTCGAGGGAGCACTACAGGGAGTGACCGCGTTTAGAGGGCGGTGCCCTGCGGCAGGCTCATGCGCTGGAGGGCGAAGTCGTAGCCGTCGACAAGCGCTTTCACAGACGCCTTGACTATGTTCGTCGAAACGCCGACTGTCCGCCACACTCTCTGCCCGTCGTGAAACTCGGCGATGACTCTCACGGCACTCTCCGTCCCCCTCACGGAGCCGGGCAGCGTCACCCTGTAATCGCGCAGCGCGACACTCCTGAGCTCCGGGAACGCAGAGGTGAGGGCCCTGCGCAGCGCGACGTCGATGGCGTGGACGGGCCCGACGCCCTCGCCTGCCTCGAGTCTCTCCGCGCCGCCGACCAGCACCTTTACAATTGCGTAGGACTGCTCCGAGGGTCCCGTGATGACTCTCCACTCGATGACTCTAAACCTCTCCCTGTAGAGCCCGAGGTGGCGCGTCAGTATGAGAATGGCAGAGGCCGGAGCGAGGTCGAATGAGTAGCCCTCTCTCTCGAGCGCCTTCACCTCCTCGAGCGCCCTTCTCACGGCCTCGCTGCGCTTGTCGAGCGGGATGCCGAGCTCCTCAGCTGCCCTGGCGACAATGCTGGCGCCGCCCGATAGCTCCGACACAACAATCACCCTGCGGTTGCCTACAAGCTCGGGGTCTATGTGTTCGTAGGCCCTCGGTACCTTCAGCACGGCGTCTGCGTGAACGCCGCCCTTATGCGCGAACGCAAACTCGCCCACGTAAGGCTGGTAGGGATTTGGCTGCACGCCCAGGGCCTCGTAGACCAGTCTCGAGAGCTCCCCCAGCCTGGAGTACTTGACGCGCGGCGGCTCGTCGCGCAGCACTCTAAAGCCCATCTTCAGCTCTAGCGTCGGCAGCACGGCGACGAGATCCGCATTGCCTGTCCGCTCGCCTATTCCGTTTATCGTCCCCTGTACGTGTCTCGCGCCTGCCGCCACTGCCATCAGCGTGTTCGCCACCGCGCAGCCGATGTCATTGTGGGCGTGAATTCCCAGAGTCGCCGACGGGAGCCTGCGCCTCACCTCCAGCGTTATCCTGTAGATCTCGTGCGGCGGCGTCCCGCCGTTAGTGTCGGCCAGCACCACTACCCGGGCGCCGGCGCGCCACGCCGTCTCCACCGAGGCGAGGGCCATCTCGGGATCCTCCTGGTACCCCTGATAGAAGTGCTCGGCGTCGAATATCACCTCGAGCCCGTGCTCTCTGAGGTACTCGACGCTCTCGGCGATCATGGCAAGGTTCTCCTCCCAGGTGGCCCTCAGGACTTCCCTCACGTGCAGCGTCCAGCTCTTGCCGAATATCACGGCCGCCGGCACGTCAGCCTTGATTATTGCGTTGAGGTTCTCGTCGTCTCTCGGCCTCACGCCCCTCCTCCTTGTGCTCCCGAACGCCGCGAGCTTGGCCCTGCCGAGCGGGCGCTCCCTCATCGCCCTGAAGAACTCGGCGTCCTTCGGGTTGGAGTGGGGCCAGCCGCCCTCGATGTAGTCAACGCCGAGCTCGTCCAGCTTGAGCGCAATTCTCACCTTGTCCTCAAGCGTGAACGAGACGTTTGCCCCTTGGGCGCCGTCCCTCAGTGTTGTGTCCAGGACCTCGACGCGATCCCCGACATACCGGCGTTGGGCGCTGCAGTATATAAGCCGTGCGCGCGCTGACTTGCGAGAGCTACGGGCCGCGGCGCTGAAAGTCTATTTAGTTAACCTCTCGCCGTTTCTTATCCTCAAGGCGTCCAGCACGGGCAGGACGAATATCCTGCCGTCGCCGGGCCTCCCGCTCTCGCCGACGGCATTATGACGGCGGTGAGCCTATCTACCTCCTCGCCGGCCGCGACCACCTCGATGACGGCCCTCGGCAATAGAGCCTCGTAGCTCCTCCCTCTTATCTTCACGACGCCGCTCTCGCCGCCCATGCCCCCCGCGTTTCTATATACGGTGGCGCCCGTGAAGCCGGCCGCGACGAGGGCCTCGAGCGCGTCGTTGATCTCATCCTCTCTCACGACGGCCTTCACGAGCTTCATAGCATCGCTATGCCCACGATCCCGTTGAAGCCAATGGGCCGGGAGGCCCCCACGGGGTCGTCGATAGGTATACACCTCTCCACCGGCTTGGTGCCGTAGTACGTGATGAAGCCGGCCAGAACGCCGACGGCCGATGCGGCCCAGAGCTACACGAAGCCAGCCAGGGGGTTATCATGACCAAGCCTCCGATTATTCCGCCTATAGTGGCTGCCGGGCTCCAGAGCCCCTCGGCCCTTCTGGCCAGGAGGAGCGACACAAGGCCGGCGAGAGAGCCCGCCGCCGTTGAAGCCAAACCAGCCGAAGAAAAGCAGGGTCGTGCCCACTATCGCGTAAGGGAGCTCCGACCTGCAGTACTCCGCCGCCTCCTTATACGCCGGGATTAAGTACTTCCCGTTGGCCTTGGCCCTCTTGGCCATGGAAAGCCCCGGCAACCAGGGGGCCACGGCGCCCGCCAGACCCGCGTAGGCGTGCACCACGGTGCCGCCGGCGAAGTCCCTCACGCCGTATCCAGACAGACCGAAGTACTGGCCCAAGTTGTAGAGAAAGACGTTCCCCACACCCACGAGGAGACGAGAGGTCACTGGACAGACGAGAGGAAAGCCGCGAACGCGAGCTACCCGCCGAACTTGAGCCTCTCGGGGGCTCCGGCGAATATGAGAGCCAGCGTGACGGCCCCGAATGCGCCGAGGAAGAAGGCGTATACGTACATAGGCACGCCTACGCCCTGCCCCGTCGGGTAGTAGCCGTCCTGGAGAACCCCGGCGTAGTAGTAGGGAAATAGGGCGAACCAGTTAAATAAGGACGAGGACCTGAAGCGGCGTCGAGCGCTATGCCTTCGGCTCCGCCGTGGCTGGGAGAATTCTAGCGATTTAGATACCATCCTATTTTCATAGAACAGGGAGACCCCCACAAAGTCAAGACAGAGGTACTAAATCTCCCTCCCTCGTTTCTCCGCCTCCCTAAGCGACTGCGCCGGGGCAAATTTATAAGGAAATCTAGCTATTGGACCGTGGAGTAGTTGACCAAGAGGCTGGCGAGAGGGGGCATCGACGCGAAGGGGCTGTTGCTCGACGCCCTAAGCGCCGGGGGATCCCGAAGAGAGCTCCAGAGAGAGGCTAAAAATCGCCGAGAGGTACATGGAGGAGTGCACGGAGTACGTAAAGAAAGGCGATGCGGTGCAGGCCAGCGAGAAGGCTTACAAAGCCGCCGAAGAGGTAGTAAAGGCCCTAGGGAGAAATGCGGAACGCCTGAATACGGCAGATTCCTCAAGGAGGGCAGGCGGTACACATATCTACTCAGCATGGCCAGCAAAACCCTCGCCAAAAACCTAGGCGACTGGATCCAAGACGGTTGGAACGCCGCATACGACCTACACGTCTGGGTGTTCCACGAAGTCAAGCTAGCAATTGAATACGTCAAAGTCGGTGTGGAAAAGATAAAGAAAATGTTAAACGAAGCTAAAATAGCCCTCCAACAAAATCGATAAAACATTCCCTGTAAAAGCGCCGTGAGAAGGTCGAGGCCCATGACTCCCAGCCCCCCCCCCCAAAGTCGAAATCCACGCTGCCTCCGGCCCAGCACGCCACCAACATCGCCGACACAGCCCAGTAAAGGAGCCGCCCCACCTCTATACACTTCAGACCCGCGGCCGCCACAGCCCCGG
>JAJHRB010000019.1 GCA_020833025.1 Thermoproteaceae archaeon
GTGGTGCGGGCCGTGCGGGAGAGGGCAAAGGCGGAGTTCCCCGAGCTCTCGGCGCTGGAGATAGCGCCGCCCAGGCCTGAGGCCGGCGCCGTGAGGCCCGTGGTTGAGGAGACGAGACCCGCCGGGGTGCCGCCGGCCCCCCCTCCGCCGCCTCCCAGCCCGCCGCTGGCGCTGCCGCCGGCCCTGCCGGCGCCCCGCGTCAAGATTGTCCTTGGGAGGCCGGGCAACTGCAACGACTGCGCCTACTACGGCCCGCTGACCTCACGCTGCCTCCTCCACGGCTTTGCCGTGACTGACGCAGCGTCGCCTCCCTGCAGGCAGTATGCTAGAGGTGGAGGTTAAGTACAGGGCAAGCCACGCGCAGCTCAGGGAGAGGCTGGGGCTCCTCGGCTTCTCGCCCGCTGGCCTCGCCGAGGAGGAGGACGTCTACTTCCAGCACCCCTGCAGGGACTTCGCCGCGACTGACGAGGCGCTGAGGCTCAGGATTTCCGGGGGCAGGGCGGAGCTGACGTACAAGGGGCCGAGGGCCGGCGCGGGGGCCAAGACGAGGCTTGAGGTGTCGGTCGCGGTGTCAGGCGACGCCGCGCTGCTGCTGAGGAGCCTGGGATTTGCCGAGGTCGCGAGAGTGAGAAAGAGGCGCGAGATCTACAAGAGGGGCAGCGTGACGGTGTATCTCGACCTGGTCGAGGGGCTGGGGGAGTTCGTCGAGGTGGAGACTCTCGCCGGCAGCGGGAGCGACGCCGCGAGAGCCGCCGGGGAGCTGAGGAGGCTCGCCGGGGAGCTCGGGCTCCGGGAGGAGGTGGGGGAGACGTACCTCGAGCTCCTGCTGAGAGGCGCGCCGGCCGGCAAACGCTTATAAGCGCCGGCGGCGGCGCGCGCGTGCTCTTCGGCGAGCTAGTAAAGGCCCTGGCCGCGATAGAGTCAACGACGCAGAGGACGGTAATGGTGAAGATACTCGTCTCGCTGCTCAAGAAGGCAGGGCCGGGAGAGGTGGACAGGGTTGTTTACTTCATTCTCGGCGACTTGAGGCCTCCCTGGGAGGGCGTCGAGCTGGGCGTGGCCGAGAAGCTGTGCCTCAGGGCGCTCTCGAAGGCCACCGGCGCCTCCGTCAGGGATCTCGAGGCGCTGTACAAGAGGACAGGCGACGTGGGCGAGGCCGCGAGGAGGGCGGCCGCGCAGTCAAAGCGCCCGGGGCTCCTGGCGCTCGCGCAGCAGAGGCCGCTGGAGGTCTCCGACGTCTACGACACGCTCCTCAAGGTTGCGCGGGCGGCGGGAGAGGGCGCGCAGGACATGAAGGTCTCGCTCCTCGCCTCGCTCTTCGCCAGGGCGTCGCCTGACGAGGCAAAGTACATAGCGCGGTTCGTCGTGGGGAAGCTGAGGCTCGGCGTTGCGGACATGACAATAATCGAGGCGCTATCCGAGGCATTTGGCGTCAGCAAGGAGGCGCTGGAGAGGGCGTACAGAGTCAGGCCCGACATGGGCTACCTGGCGAGGCACGTGGCGGAGAGGAGGCCGCTAGAGGATGTCAAGATAGCTCCCGGCACGCCGATCCTTCCCATGCTCGCCCAGAGGCTCTCGTCGCCCTCGGAAATCCTGTCGAAGCTCGGCGGGGCCGCCGTGTGCGAGTACAAGTACGACGGGGAGAGGGCGCAGATCCACATCGGGGGCGGTCTCGTCAAGGTGTTCAGCAGGAGGCTCGAGGACATCACCCACGCGTATCCCGACGTCGTGAAGGCAGTCAGGGAGGCCGTGACGGCCTCGGAGGCCGTGCTGGAGGGCGAGATCGTGGCGGTGGACCCCGACACTGGAGACATGCTCCCGTTCCAGGAGCTGATGCACAGGAAGAGGAAGCACGAAGTCGCGGCGGCAATGGAGACGTACCCCGTCGTGCTCTACCTCTTCGACGTGCTTTACGTCAACGGGAGGGACCTCACGTCGGAGCCCCTGATTTACAGGCGCGTGGCTCTCTCCGAGATTGCCAGAGAGACGGAGAAAGTCCAGATAGCAAAGTGGCGGGTCTTCGACGGCCCCGACGGCATTGACACGTTCTTCCACGAGGCCATCTCTCTGGGCGCAGAGGGCCTAATATGCAAGTCCCCCGCGTCGGCCTACGAGATGGGGGCCAGGGGGTGGAACTGGATAAAGTACAAGAGGGACTACAAGAGCGAGATGATAGACACCGTCGACCTGACAGTCGTCGGTGCGTTCTACGGCAGGGGCAAGCGGGCGGGTCTCTACGGCGCGTTCCTCATGGCGGCGTACGACCCCGGGACTGACGCGTTCTACACGGTGTGCAAGGTTGGCAGCGGGTTCACCGACGCCGACTTGAAGAAGCTCTACGACGCGCTCCAGCCGTACAGGATACCACACAGACACCCGAGAGTCGTCTCGAAGATGGAGGCCGACGTCTGGTTCGCGCCCCGCGTCGTTCTCGAGATAATTGGCGCCGAGATAACGCTGTCGCCGCTGCACACGTGCTGCCTGGGCGCGGTGAGGCCCGGGGTCGGGCTGGCAATACGCTTCCCCAGGTTCACCGGCAGGTACAGGACGGACAAGTCGCCGGAGCAGGCAACGACGCCCGCCGAGATGCTCGAGCTGTACAGGAGGCAGAAGAAGGTCGCGGCTCAGGCGGAGTAGACCTTCTCGAGGGTCCACCTCAAGACGCGCAGTATCTCCCTCTTCCTCTCCTCGGTCCTGTAGTTGTACAGCCTCATGCCCACGACGCCGCCCTCTCCCTCCTCCAGCTCGTACCTCAGGACCTCCTCCTGCCTCAGGGAGCCCTGCCTGACAGCCTCCGCGTCCTCGCTCCTGTACTTCTGCAGGAACTTGTCGAGGAAGAACCTCTTGAAGAGGCCGTCCAGCCTGACCGGCCTGGCGAACTTTATGTGCAAGCGGTCGCCGTACACCTCGACAGTGGCGTAGACCTCGCCGCCCCTCCCCCTAACCTCCTCGACTGCCTCGGGCCCCTCCCGCGCGGCCGCAGCCTGCGCCGCGGTGGAGAACGAGCCCTCGCCTATTGCCTTGTCTAGGACGCTCAGCATCGCGCTGTAGAGCTCGAGCTCCCGCTGCAGCTGGGCGACCCTCTCCTGCAAGGCCTTGCGCAGCTCCAGCAGGCGCTGCACGTCCACGAGGCAGCGCGCCTCCCTCATTTAAAGTCTTGGCCTGGGAGCCGGCACGTGCTAGTGGTGTCCGTGGGGAACCTCAACTTCGATATATACCTCAGGGCCGGCGGCATTCCGGGGCCCGACGAGCGCGTCGAGGCGCTCGAGCTCTACACCGGCGGGGGAGGCTCCGCGGCGAACTTCGCGCTCGCCATTGCGAGAATGGGCCTCAGGGCGAGGTTCATAGGCGCGGTCGGGGACGACCCGCTGGGGGAGATGTCCCTCATGGAGCTTGCCGCGGGGGGCGTTGACGTGTCCCGCGTCAAGAGAGTCCACGGAGTCCCGTCGGGCATCGTCGTCGTGATAGTCGACGAGAGCGGAGTCAAGAGAATGCTCGCCTACAGGGGCGCGAACGCGCTGCTGGCCCCCGAGGACCTGACGCCGGAGAAGTTCGAGGGGGCGCGTCACGTCCACGTGGCCACGGGGAGGGTCGAGATTATCAAGAGGGCGGGCGGGCTCGCGAGGGAGGCCGGCGCCTCGCTGTCAGTTGACGGCGGGATGGCTCTTGCCGGGCGCGGGCTGGAGCGGCTGAGAGAGGCCCTCGGCGGCGCGGACGTCGCGTTCTTCAACTACGCCGAGGCGAGAGCGGCGACGGGCCTCGACGACCCAGAGCGCATTGTCGAGGCGCTCTCGGCGGGGCTGCGCGTGGGCGAGGTCGTGGTGACGCTCGGCGCGGGCGGCGCAATAGCGTCAGACGGGAGGAGGACAGTGCGCGTGCCTGCCATCAGGGCGGCGGCTGTCGACACGACGGGAGCCGGCGACAGCTTCGCAGCTGCGTACGTGGCGGCGCTGCTCAGAGGCGCAGACATGCGCGAGAGGCTCGCGTTCGCGAGCGCGGCCGCGGCAATAAAGGTGTCGAGGCGCGGGGCCCGCTCGTCTCCCAGCTACGACGAGGTGGTCTCGCTCTTGAGGTCCCTCGGCTACACTGCAAAAATTTAAAGCGCGCGCGCGCCAGAGTGACAGTGGCGCAGCTCAGGCAGTGCGCAGGGCCCAGGTGCGTTCTCGGCCCCAACAGCACGTCGCTCTTCAGGTGCGGCAAGAGGTCTCTCAAGCCTGTCGTGCGCGGGAGCAGGATCCTGTTCTGGTGCGCGTGGCTCAACGACGAGTGCATTGGCGTCAAGTGCCAGTTCGCGTACTGCGAGGCCAGGTCCATGACGCCGGAGGGGCTCTGCGCGCGCCTGGCCGAGGGAGGCCGGGCGCGCGAGGTCGACATAGTCGAGGAGGCAAAGAAGCTGGAGAGGGAGGACGAGAAGCTGAGGGCGCACCTGAAGAGAATAGGCCTCGGCGACTACCTGTGAGGGCGGTAGTGCTCGCGGCAGGACTGGGGACGCGCCTCAGGCCCCTCACTTACTTCGCCCCGAAGGCCCTGGTCCCGGTCGGCGGGATTCCCATGGTGACGCGCGTCATCGAGTGGCTCCGGCTCAACGGCATTAAGGACGTAGCCGTGGTCGGGTACTATATGCAGAGCCTCCTCGAGAGGTACCTCGCCGAGCGCCACCCCGACGTCGCCTTCCTGAAGTCCAGGAGGCTTCTCGGCACGGCGGGGCAGCTCTACTACGCGAGGGAGTGGGCAGACGGCAGCGTCGTGGTGGTGAACACCGACGTGCTCACGAACCTGGACTTGAGAGCCCCGGCGGAGCTCCACGAGAGGGCCGGCGCGCTCATGACAATAGTCGCGCAGCGCGTGGAGTCGCGGCTGCGCTTCGGCGTGCTGAGCCTCAGCGGGAGCGCGCTCGCGCGGTGGAGCGAGAAGCCGTCTTTTGAGTACGTCACGTCTGCCGGCGTGTACATAATGTCGGGCGACGTGATCCGGAGGCTGGAGGAGAGATATCTCGACATGGACGCGCTTGCGAACTCGCTGGCCCCGAGAGTGGCCGTTTACGTGGCGAGAGAGGCCTTTTTCTACGATGTCGGCACGCCCGAGGACCTCCAGAGGGCGCGGGACGTGGCGGTGCCCCCTCTCAAGCCCTGAGCGCCGCACGCGGCTGCAATGGATATATACCTCGCCGCCACTCGTACAAGTGAGCGTCTGCCCGGCTCTCAAGCGGCGCGAGTCAGGCTTTGAGTGCGCGCACAGCGGCAAGCCGATCAACCCGTTCAGCTGGTACTGCATAGGCGGATACATCGAGTGCCCCGCGTACGTGAGGGCCGCCAGAGCCGCGCAGGCGGCCCCGCCGCAGCAGCCCCCGGCGCAGAGCGCCGCGGAGTCTCAAGTCGTCCCGCTGCAGCAGGAGAGGGCAGAGGCGGCGGAGCCCGAGAAGGCAATAAGGCCAGCCGTGGACAACGTGATTCTCAAGTACGACGAGCTGATAAAGAGGCTGGACGGCATGTGGAAGGAGTACGAGAGCGGGGTCGTCGAGGCGAAGAGGCGCTGGGAGGTCGAGAAGCTGTCGCTCCTCCGGGCCAGGGACCTCCTCAGCAAGACTGTGCGCGATTACGAGAGGGCGCTGGCAGAGCTTGAGCTCAAGAGGGATCTAGTGCCCGCCGAGACGTACGAGGGAATAAAGAAGGACCTGGAGTCCAGGCTTGGCTCGGTGAAAGGCCTCCTGGACGAGGTGGACGCGAGAATTGCAGCGCTCGAGGACGGCCTCAACGCGCACTTCAAGAGAGTGCTGTCAACGTCGTCAAGCGCGGAGGTCGTGTCGCTGAAGCTCTCGCTTGCCAGGCTCGACGAGCTGCTCAAGGAGGGCAAGATATCTCACGAGACATATGAAAGGCTTAAAAAGGAGCTAGAGGCGCTCCTCAAGTGAGTCTTGACATTGCGTCGACTGCGCTCGGCGAGCTAGAGAAGCTCCTGTCGCAGTACGACGAGAAGCTGAGAGGCGCGGAGGACGTCTGGAGGGCCTTTGTGGACTCGGCGCTTAAGATCAAGTCGAGCTGGGACGCCGACGCCTCAAAGATCAGGACCTGTGTGAGCCAGATCAAGGGCGTGATTGAGAGCCTCTCGCGCGAGCTGGAGTTTCTGCTCGCCAAGAGGGAGCTCGGGCTCGTACCAGAGAAGGAGTACAACGAGCTCTCCGCAGAGCTGCAGAAGAGGCAGAGCGAGTACAGCGAGAGGCTGCACGCGCTGCTCCAGAAGCTGGAGGACGTCGAGAGCCGCGTGATTTACCTCTGGGCGCGCGCGCTCACGAGAGAGTACCTGTCGAGGCTGGATCTCGTGCAGTTCGAGAAGCGCGCAGAGGACTCAAAGGCCGCCGAGAGAATAGACGAGGAAACTTACGCGAAGATAAAGCGTGAGATTGCCATAATGAAGCAGGTGTGGGAGCTGCTGAGCCTACTCCCCGCCCCCAGCAAGGCCTGACGCGCGCGTGCCCGCCCTCCAGTACTCGCCGTCTACCAGCGCCGCGCCCTAGGGGCTTGACTCCCCGACTGCAACTCTCCCTGCCCTCGAGATGGCTGAAACGTCCCGCCCGCTCCCTGACGGCCCCGGCGCCACCGCGAGGCGGGACGCATAAACTGCGCGCCTGCTGTTTTATGTATGCCGGTGGTTGAGGTGCCTGAGGGCTACACGGCGCTGGTCAAGGGCCCCTCGCGCGTCAAGTGCCCCGGCGGCTGTAGGGTGTTCGGCGGGGTTTTTCACGGCTTTGAAGTACCGCCCCACAAGCAGTACCCGGTGGAGGGGCCCGCGTCAATCGTGCTTGAGAGCGGCGCGGTCGAGTTTGTGAGGGGCTCCACCATACCGCCGGACTGGCGCGTGGAGCTGGAGGGAGTAGTGGCGCTCGCCGGGCCTGTTGATTCTGGCAAGAGCAGCCTCTCGACATATCTCGTGAACTTGCACGCCGGAGCCGGCAAGAGGGCGTGCGTAATAGACGCAGACGTGGGCCAGTCAGACATCGGGCCTCCCGGCTTCGTGACGCTCAGTTGCACTTCGGCGCCCGTGCCCCACATCTCCGAGCTTGAGCCGCAGGACGGCTACTACGTCGGGTCGGCGAGCCCGCATGGAGTCGAGGAGCTGCTCACTGCCGGCGTTGTGCAGTGCCTGAGGCGGGCAGCGGCGCAGCACCCCCACCTCGTGGTGATAAACACGCCGGGCTGGGTCACTGGGCGCGGGCTCCAGCTCCTCCGCGCGCTGGTTGACGCGACGGGAGCCAGGGTGATCAGCATCGGCGGGGCGTTGCTGCGCGGCATCACTGTCTCCAGGCCGCAGCATGTGCTGCCGCGGGGCCTACATGACAGGAGAGAGCTGAGGAACTACGCCTACAGGCGCCACCTCAAGCTCGCGCTCGCTGCGGAGGCGGACCACAGCGCCCTCACGCTGTGCGAGTGGCGCGGAGCGCTTGAATGCCCCTGGGGGACTTACGCCGCGGCTGACGTGAGCGAGCCGCAGAGGCGCGGGCGCGAGCGCGTCGTGCCGCGGCACTACTTGCGGTACCTGCTGGCGGCACTGTACAAGGAGGAGAGGCTCGCGGGCTACGGCATTGTGGAGAGGCTCGAGCCGAGAGTCGCGCTCCGCGCGACCACTGCCGACTTTGACGAGGTCAGAGTGGGGAGGATAAGGGTCGACCCCCAGAGTCTCGAGGAGCTCGAGCCGCTGCCGTAATGCCGGCGCCTGGCAAAAGTGGCGGGCCCGGTGGGATTTGAACCCACGACGTCCGCCCGCCCAGCGGCCTACGGCTCCGCAGGCTCGGCGTTGCGGCCCGCGGGGCCCCGCGGGCCGCTCCCTCCGCCGCTCCATCCAGGCTGAGCTACGGGCCCTGTCCGCATCCGGAGCCAATTTTTTAATGTTCGCGGCGGCCGTTGATGAGTTCCGCGCCCATGGCGCGCGAGAAATCCGCCGGGCCGGAGGCCGCTCACGCGAAGAGGCTGAAGAGCCTGTCCTCGACGTAGGGCCTGTCGTAGACCCGCTCGCCGATCTTGGCTAGAAAGCCGCCGCGCGGCACGACTCTGCCTATCACTGAATAGGGCACGCCGAGGCGCCCGAGCCTCTCCCCAGCCTCGGACGCGCGCTCGGGCGGCACGGTGGCGAGCAGCACGCCGGAGCTGAGCGTCTCGAGGGGGTCTATCCCGAACGCCTCGCACAGCTCGCGGACCTCGTCGCTGACAAAAATCCTGCCGGGATCTGCCACGATTGAGACGCCCGAGGCGTACGCGATCTCGGCTAGCCCGCACGCCACGCCGCCCTCGGTCGGGTCGTGCATTGACGTCGCGATGTCAGCGAGGGCGAGCGCCTCGCGGACGACGGAGATAGATCTGGCAAGCGCGCTGGCGCGCTCTAGCGCTCTCTCGCTCACGCCGCGCCTCAGCGCCTCCTCGCTGAAGTCTGCCGCGAGTATGGCCGCCGCCTCCTGCCCGGCCGACTTCGTCATTATGACGAGATCCCCCGGCCTGGCGCCCGACGTCGTGACGAACCGCCTCCCGAGCCCCATTGCCGTGACTACAGCGAGCGGTCTCGCCACCGCCGTGGTGACCTCTGTGTGCCCGCCCGCGACAGCCACTCCCAGCTCCCTCGCCGCCTCGTCTATCTGTCTTGTGATCTCGTCCACGAGCGCGGTGCCGGAGCCGCGCGGTAGGAATATAGCTACGGAGAGCCAGGCCGGCTCGACCCCCCTCACCGCCACGTCGTTAGACGGCACGTGCACTGCCAGGTACCCGAGCAGCCTGACCGAGCCCGAGATCGGATCAGTGTGCACCACGAGGTAGCCGTCGCTGACTCTCACGACCGCCGCGTCCTCGCCCACTGCCGGGCCCACGACGATCTCGGGCCTCCTGGCGCCGACTCTGCTGAGCACGAGGCTCTGCAGCAGGTCGTGCGGGAGCTTGCCGATTTTCAGCTGCACGCGGTGCAGCGCCCCGCGCGCTTAAGAGTTTAGGCGCAGAGCTAATTTACCGGCAGTGCCGCACTGGCGGTGGAGTGGCTGTCGGCGCTGGCGCGCGCGAGAAGGCAGCCGTGGCGGCCGCCCAAGTTCCTGCAGAAGAACTTCAAGGTCGTCGCCATAGCGGAGAGCTTCTCGCTCGAGGACGGCTACTCGGTCTACGCCGGCGTTCTGGCGCGCAGGGACGGCACGATAGAGGACGTGGCGCTCGCGCTCGCCAGGCTGGGAGGCGTAGACGGGACGCGTGCCGCCATGGAAATACTCGACGCGCTCATGAAGCCGGACGCGAGCATGATAATGCTCGACGGGTGCATCGTGTCGTTCTACAACTGGATCGACGGGGAGGCGCTGTGGAGAAAGTACGGCAAGCCCGTCGCGTGCTACGTGTTTGAGGAGCCAGAGGGGCGCGTGGAGGACGCTGTGAGGAAGCTCTTCAGCGACTGGGAGGTGAGGCTCGAGGCATACAGGCGGCTCGGCCAGCCCACTCCCTACTACACGCAGAGCGGCTACAGAATTTATATCAGGTCGTGGGGGATAGACCCGACTGGCGCCGGGAGAGCCGCCGAGGCGTGCGCGAAGTTCGGCAAGGTGCCAGAGCCGCTGCGGTCGGCCAAGATAATAGCGTCAGGCGCGAGGAGGTTCTTGAGGGGGGCCCGCGCGCCGGCAGCGGGCTAGAGTTATATCCTGGCAGCTGGCTCGCTACGTGGCGCACGAACTCCACAGAGAGAGGGGGCCCGGGGCAGCCAGGTTTTACATAATCACGGTCAGCACGTCGAGGTACCGCGAGAGGGCATCCGGCGGCGCGCCCAGGGACGAGTCGGGAGATCTCGCCGAGAGGATGGCCACGGAGGCGGGGCACGTCGTGGTGGGGCGGGACCTCCTCCCCGACGACATAAACGCCATAAGGCGGAGGGTGCTCGAGCTGCTCTCTAGAGATGACATCGACGTGGTAGTAATAACGGGGGGGACGGGCATTGCGAAAACTGACGTCACGGTGGAGGCCGTCAGGCCGCTTTTCGAGAAGGAAATAGAGGGCTTCGGCGACGTGTTCAGATATTACAGTCTGCAGGAGGTGGGCACGGCGGCGGCGCTGACCAGGGCAACTGCCGGCATTGCCGGCGGGAAGGTCATATTCCTTCTCCCCGGCTCGCCCGGCGCTGTGAGGACCGGCATGAGGATCGTTCTCGCGGAGACGCCTCACATACTCTACCTGACGAGGCAGGCGTGAGCATGCCCGCGAGGCAGATCGCCGTGGCCGTTCACAGCGGCTACGTGCCAGGCCTGGCGGAGAAGATAGAGCGGTTCGTCGGCGCGCTGGCCCGCGCGTGCCCCGACGCGGTGCTGCTGGTCGGCGGCAGCTGGGGCCACATGAGAGACGTCATTGACGCCGCGCTGAGGAGGGGCATGGCAGTCGTCATGTTCCTGCCTGTCGAGAAAGAGGGCGTGCCGGCTCCAGGACGCGCCATTATCGTGAGGACCGGCTGCGACGACAGGTGCAGGTCCGTGGTGCTCGTGAGATCCGCAGACGCCGTCGCGGTTCTCGGGGGCGGCGCGGGGACCATGATAGAGGCCTTAATGGCGTACGCCATGGGCAAGCCCGTCTTCGTGCTTACCGGCACAGGCGCGCCGTCGGACAAGCTGGCGGCAGCCTACCCGGACTACTTCGACGAGAGGAAGACCGTGAGGGTTGTCTACGCCGAGAACCCCGAGAGGCTGGCCGAGCTCTGCTGCGCGGCCTCGCGCTAGCCGAGGAAGAGGAAGAGCAGGAGCGAGAGCGCGTTGTGCAGCGAGTGTAAGAGCGCCGAGGCCGCGAGTCCGCATCTGTGGTACGCGAAGGCAAAGCTCAGCGAGATTGCGGCGAGCGGCACGGCGCCGGGGCCTGCCCTGTGCGCGAGCGCGAAAGCCACCGAGGAGACCGCGTATGCAGCCACCGTGCCGAGCCTGCGCCTCGCCGCCTCGAACACGACTCCCCTGAATATTGCCTCCTCGACGACGGGCGCGAGCACGAGCGCGTGGAGGGCCACGAGCGGCGCGCCGAGCGGACACCCGAGCGCCAGCCTGATGAGCCCTGCCTGCGCCCTCTGCAGCTCCGCGTAGTCGGCCCGCACGGGCGGCAGGAGCGCGAGGGCCCCCGCGGCGAGGAGCGAGGCGAGGTAAGCGAGGAGCGCCAGGGGGAGGCCCCTCCCGAGGCGCCACTTGACCAGGAGCGCCGCGGGCGCCAGCGCGCCGTAAATAAGCGTTCCCAGATAGAGAGCGAGGCACGCACGAGGCCTCAGGAGCGCGAGCAGCGCGCACGCAGCCGCGAAGGACGCGAGAGCCGCAATCCAGGCCCGCCGCGCTGCCACGCAGGGCGGGAGGGCGCCAGATTTAACTGCCGCCCGCCGGGGTGCCGTGATTTACGCGAGCATTCTGAGCTCGTACACCGTGAGGGTGGCGTTCAAGAGAGATGTCGCGCTGGCTCCTCTGAACGTGTCCTACGGGGCGGGAGTCGAGGCGGACGTGCCGCTCTATCTGGCGATAAAGCTGGACGAGATGGGAGTGGCGGAAATAGTGGACTGGGACGCCACGCTCCAGCCCGGCGACATCGCGGCGCTCAAATACGTCGAGCGCCGGGAGAGCTACCCGTCCAAGCTGCCTGACAGGTTCTACCCGAGAGTAAAGCTCACGATGTACCTGCTGAGCAAGAGGGGCGACTTGAAGACGCTGAGGGCCCTCGCGCAGGAGGTCAGAGAGCTGGTTATAGAGCGCGTGAGGAAGATGGCGGCCCTCGTGGCCGCGAGACCCGACGTGGTGAACGAGCAGAGCTTTCTCGAGAGACTAGAGCCGGAGGAGAGGGCGCTGCTCACGTCAGTTTACACTGCAGTCGTGCCGTTCATACTGTCCGTAATCTGAGCCTGCTGGCAATAATCTCGGCGACCTCTCTGGCTACCTCGAGCGGCGGCCTCCCGGCGTCCACCACCAGGTAGCCCTCCTCTCTCGCCCTCATGAGGTATATCTCGCGGACTCGCCGCAGGAAGTCTCCCCTCTCGTACTTCTCCGCCCTATCCCTGCGCCCTATTCTTGCGAGCGCTGTGCCTGGGTCCACGTCGAGTATTACAGTCAGATCCGCGCGGGGGACTGCCGAGTTCACGAGCTTGATGAACTCCACGGGAACTCCCGCCGCTCCCTGGTACGCAATTGACGACTCCACGTACCTCTCGCTGATGACCGTGCAGCCCTCCCTCAGCATGGGCTCTATCTCGCGCTTGTAGTGTTCAATCCTGTCGGCCGCGAACAGGAGGGCGTCAACGCGCGGGTCCACCGTGCCGCCTTGAAGGACCCAGCTCCTAATGAGAGCCCCTACCGGACTGCCGCTCGGCTCCCTCGTCGTGCAGACCCCAGGCAGCATTCTGGCCAGCCGCTCCAGCACCGTCGTCTTGCCGGCGCCGTCAATGCCCTCTATGGCGACGAAGAGCCCCGGCATTGCGTCACGTCGAGTCGAGGTAATGGAGTATCCCGCGCGCGGCCAGAACGCCGGTGGCCGCGGCGACGTTAAAGCCTCTGGAGAGCCCGGCGCCGTCGCCGGCGACAAAGAGCCCTGGCACTGTTGTCATCATGCTCTTGTCAACGACGGGCCTCACGGAGTAGTATTTTATCTCAGGCGCGTATATCAGAGTCTGCGGGCTCGCGACTCCCGGCGCCAGCTCGTCAAGCCTCTTCAGGCCCTCGAGCAAGTCCTCGACTATCCTGTGGGGGAGCGCCAGGGATATGTCGCCGGGCGTTACGTCCTTGAGCGTCGGGGATATGTTCGATCTCCTGATTCTGTCCCACGTGGATCTCTGCCCGCGCTCCAGGTCGTACAGGCGCTGAATGAGCGGCTTGCCGCCGCCGAGCTTTGTCGCCAGCCTCGCTATGGACCTGCCGTACTCCACCGCGTTCTCCATGGGATCCTTGAGGCGCAGCGTGACTAGAAATGCAAAGTTTGTGTTCTCGCTCTTTCTCTTGAGGTAGGTCTCCCCGTTCACCCCCACGGTCCCGTCCATGTAGACTTCCTTTATCACGAAGCCCCGGGGATTCGTGCAGAACGTCCGCACCTTGTCGTCGTACTTCGACGTGTAGATCACTATCTTGGGGTCGTGCACCGCATCTGTCAAAGGCCTCATCACGTGGTACGGAACCTCGACTCTCACTCCTATGTCAACGGGCCCGAACGTGACGGCAGCGCCGAGCTTTCTAAGCTGGTCTAAAAGCCACGCGCTCCCGCCCCTCCCGGGGGACAGTAGCAGGGCCCTTGCGTGAAGAACGCCGCGGCTAGTCTTCACCTTGAATAGCCCGTTCTGCTCTCTATTCACTTCAAGAGCCCACGTGCGGTCCATTATGACCACGCCCGAGCCCTCGAGGCGCCGCACCATGCTGTCGACGACCCCGGCGGCGCCCTCGGTCCCCATGACCCTCTGCCTCACTGGTATTATCCTCGCGTTTACGCGCGCGGCCAGCGCCGACAGCTTGCTTACCAGCTCCATGTCAGGCTCGCGTACGTTATCGGGAGCCCCGAACTCGACGAGAGTTCTGTCAACGTACTCAATGAGCTTCATTGCCTCGTCCCAGTCGCCGACCAGCTCGTGCAAGTCCCCGCCCACGTCGGGCCTGAGGTTCACCGTGCCGGCGCTGAAGGCGCCAGCCCCGCCGACTCCATACAGCGTGTTGCACGGGTTGCAGCCAGCGCACCTCCCTGCGTGCGCGCGCAGGGCACACTTCCTCTGTTCCACTCTGTCACCGCCGTCAATTATCGCAATCTTGAGGCCCCTCCCTCTGGCGAGCTCCAGCGCTGCAAACAGCCCCGCGGGCCCCGCCCCAACGATGACCACATCGTAGCTTCCCGCGCGCGGGTCGGGCGCGCCCGCCGGGTGCCTGGCCGCCGGCTCTATCACTCTCGCGATATGGCCGCTCCATAAAAATCTCGCGCTTGCGTTAGCGCCAAGTGTATCGCACCGGCGTGTGCCCTGAGCCCAATCTTTATTACTGTGCAGTCTCTGCCCGCGCGTGCCGCTTAGAGCCCGCGTGGATCCCTGCATCTTCTTACACCGAGACCCCAATGACTGGCAGCTGCTGCTGGCGCCCGACTTGATTAAAGCGCTGGCCAGGAGCGTCGGCGCGCGCGACGTTGACGAGCTCGTGAGGCGTGCTGGCGAGAGCCTGCCGAAAATGTACCTCGCGCTCGTCGGGCTCAGAATCTCTGGCCCCTACAGGCACGAGTGGGCGGCGTATGCCAGGATGGGCTGGATCGCGCCGGGGGCCAGAATGAGATGGCCCAGCGCGCCTAACGGCGTGGAGCTGGGCGTGTACCTCCAGCTGTCTCCCTGCTTTCTGCTGGCGCCGTACAGCGAGTACAAGAAAACGTGGAGGGACAGGGCGGCGTCGTACTTCCGCGCGGTTCTCGAGACATGCCAGGCATCTCGCAGATCGTACCTGGATGGATTTAGAGAGGCATTTCCCAGGTGGCTGAGGGAGCTGGGCTGGAGCAGAGGGTATGTATGGGTTGCTAACACGAGATACCGCGGGAGGCGCAACGTGCACCTCGCCGAGTGGCTCTACTGGCTCGACACGGGCAGAATGCCGCACATTGACGCGATGCTGGGAAAGTTCAGCGGGAGGGCGCCCGTAGCGCTCGCGCTCCAGCCTCAGGCCGCTTCCGGGAGGCCCGGGACCCCGGCGAACGGTAACGTTAATTGAGGGCGGGCGCTGGGGGAGAGAGGGAGGCTTCAGGCGCGCCGCCTGCAGAACGACGGCCTTCAGGCTTTGGCGGCGCGGCGGCAGTACCTGCCGCCCGCTGCACCACAGGCGGCGTGCCCGGCCGGTCCGCGTCCTGCCGCCCAGGGCAGCCTCTGCTTGTCACTTCAAGCTTTATCCGCCAAGGGGCGGTAGAGCGCATGAATGCCGTGAGGCGCTGGAGCGACTTAAAAAGAATAGGCGAGGAGCTCGGCCGCGGCTGGGAATTACGCCGCTCCCTGCCGCCGCCCGGCCTTTTCGTGCTGAACGAGAGGGACATGATCGACCCCTCTGAAGTAGAGCCCCTCTGCAGGCACGACGGCAACGCCGTGTTAGTTTACATTGCAGCGCGAATCGGAGACAAGCACTTCATTTACGGGCGCGTCAAGCCGTCCCCGAGAATTGCGTGTCCTGTCGTTACATTTATAAAGAGCTTCAGGGACCCCGGAGAGGCGCTAGTGGTACTGCTGGAGTACGCGCGCCGCATTGAGGAAATACCTGACACTAGGCTCAATATCGACATACTGCGGGAGTACGGCCTCTGCGAGGTGTCCAGGTACGCGCTCCTGTGCGCGGAGAGCATAGAGCGCACGTTGAGGAGGAGACTGGAGGAGAGACTGAATGCCGCGCCGGCACACGCAAGCCGCGACGCGCTTGCAGCAGTGCAGGAGCCGGCAGGGGAGCAATGGGGCACTGCGGCGAGGTGGCTTGAGGAGCTCGTGCGCGCGGCCGGCGAGGCGGACGCAGAGGGGCTGAGGCGGTGTCTGGCCGCGTGCGTGAGGTCGTGTCTGCTCCAGAGGGCATGAACGAGAAGGAGCTGGAGCTGCTGGAGGCGCTGAGTAAAATCTGCGCATCGCCGAGGTACTTCAGACTGCTGGTGGAGAGCTGCATGCTGGCGAGACTCGCGGCGTCAAACATACAGGGATCGGTGAGGCTAAGGGCGTCTCTCCTCGGCCCGCTCGGCGAGGACATGTCAGTTGTGAAGAGGGCAGCAAACGCGTTGAAGTCGCTTGAGAGGCGCGTGGGGAGAGTTGCCGACGCGCGGCTCTTGAAGAGGGCAGCAATTGAGCTCGCGTACGAGTACGTAAAAAGGGCGCTTGGCCTCTAGGGCTTCGGGCCGGGCGCCGGTTTCGCGCGCTCCCTTTCAATCCTTCTTTTGAGATTCCGGGCCCTCTTGACAAGTCTCCCCGCATTCTTTTAAGCATTTCCGCCGCGGTCCTGCTGCCGGGCCGAAGGGATTTCCACTGGACGCCGCGAGACCGCGTGAGACCTATCAGGGCCGTCACGGTCTTTTCTCTTGACGGCGGCGTCGGCAAGACGACAATTGCGTGCACTCTCGCCGTGGCCAAGGGCTTCACGATGATCATAGACGCGGACTGGGAGAAGGCTGACATCTCGCAGCTCTTCAGGGCGCCGAGGAAGCCAGGCTGGCTGGCTCCGTTTATCAACGGCTCGCGGCCCTACGTGCACCGCGTCAACCCGATGCTCTACGTCGTGCCCGGCTACGATGCCGCCGAGTTCTACCAGCAGCACGGCGAGGACGTGGCCGGCGAGTATCACCAAGCGCTGCTCGAGTGGATTGAGGCGCTGCCGAGGTTCGTCGCGTCGCTCAGAATTCCCGTGGACACCGTCATTATTGACACGCCTGCCGCCGTGAGGCTCGACGCGCTCTCCAAGCTGCAGTCAGCCGGCTCCTTCAACCTCTTTGTTGCCGACCGCCGCCTGCTGTCGCGAATTTCCGACGTCAAGGCGGAGCAGTACAGGCGCTACATGACTTACGCCGCGCTCGCGGCTGTGAACATGCTCGACCGGGACGAGCTTAAAATAGCTAGAAAGATCGCGCCGGTTGCCCTCAAGCGAGTTAGAATAGGCGAGTACTACAGCGAGACAGTCGCGGGGGCTATTCTCCGCGACCGCGATAATAGAAGGGCAATTGATGTGATTCTCGCGCGCATAAAGACGGCGTGATTTACGCCCACGCCGACAGCTCGCTGCGCGCCCGCTGCTGGCTCCGCAAGGAGGGCATTATCGTGGACAGAGGCGTGAGGACTGACGTCTGCATAACAGAGGACCTGATGTATGTTGTAATCGACCCGAAGCTGCCGGACGAGCTCCATAGCGCGCTCCTCCTCCTCATGCTGAGAGGCGCCGTGCCGCCGGACGAGAGAGAGTACCCCAGGCTGGTCAAGTCGGTGTCCGAGGGGCTGAGGGACCGCTCCGTCTGGTCCCTCTACAAGGACTACAGGGACGTGGTGCACTACCTGCTGGACAGGTGGTCCGGCGCGCGCGAGTACGCCGGCTACGGCGCCATCGAGGCGCTCATGCGGGATCCCATGCTCACAGAAATAGTAATCCCGCAGCCGGCGGCGCCCGCCGCCAAGTACACGTACGTGCCGAGGGGCCTCAGGGAGCAGCTGGACTACATCAAGTTCCAGATGGTTGAGCTCGGCCGCTACAGACGCGTTATCGCCGTTCGCAACGAGCTCAGGCTCCCCACTAATATTGTCATTCCCGAGCCCCTGATGTACGTGGTTGCGAAGCAGCTGCTGCCCTCGCTCACTATGGACCGCCCCATGCTCACCAGGGAGGACCAGATCTACAGGGCGAGAATTGCGGCCGACCTCCTCGAATTTAACGTCAACGTGAGGAAGGTCTCGGCCCACCCCAAGCCCTCTGATGCGCTCCTGAGGCCCTACGTGGCGAGATCGAGGGCCGCGGAGGGAGCGGGGGCCGAGCCGTACAGGCCCGGGGGGCTCGAGGTGCTGGCGCTGGCCTCTCTCGTGCTCGAGACGCGGGGCTCTGTTATATTCTCGGGCGGCATGGGCACTGGTAAGACCACGCAGCTAAACCAGCTGCTCTACATGACGCCGCCGTGGTTCCAGGTTGTTGTGATAGAGCGCGGCGCCCGCGAGATATGGGCCCCCCTCGAGGGCCAGCTGCTCCACATCTCAGTTCCGTCCGAGGACAAGCTGTGGGCAGCCCTCGACCAAGCCCTCAGGTACGGGACGCTTTTCACGCTGGTAGCGCTGGCAGAGGCCAGGACTCCGCAGGAGTTGAGAACTCTCGTGAACTACAAACTCACGGGCCACGGCGCATTAACGACGATACACGCAGACTCGGTGAGGGACGTGCTGCTGCGAATCGCGGAGGCTAGGGCGCCTCAGGAGGGCTTGGATGGCACACTGGTCATTCAGCTCTCGGCCGCGGGCGGAGTGAGATACGTCAAGGAGGCCAGGGCGGTGATTGCGGGAGGCGGGGAGGTGGAGGTCGCGGACACGGCGGAGATCACGCCAAGGCTCGCCGACTATGTGAGAGAGGCCTACGGAACCAGCCTCAGGGAGGAGCTCGCCCTCCGCGTCAAGGCCCTCTTGAAGGCCGCCGGAGTGGACGACCCGCTGGCCGCCAGGAAGGCCATTGTCGAAACGGTCTGGAGCGGCAGAATAGACCTCAAGGCAGCCGTGAGGGAGGAGGCAAGAAGGTTCGGCTACGGCTAGGGTTTATCCCCCGCCCCCAACGCCCGGCGTGTCCGTTGAGAGACTTGCCATGAGGCGTGGCCTCACGCTGTCAACCGCCAGGTGGGTGGGGGAGCTCGCGAGAGAGCTCGGCGTGAGCGAGAGGAGGCTCCTCAAGGCAGTGCTGAGGCTCTCCAAGCGCGGCGTGTGGCTCGAGGATGAGGACTGGCGCTTTATAGCGCGTTATATCGACCTTTCCAGACACCTCGACGCGGCGGTTAACTACATACTCCGCCGCGTGGCCTCGGGCGCGCAGCCTGCGGAGGCAGTCAAGGAAGTGCCGGCGGCCCTCGAGAGGGCCAGGCGGCTGGCCCGCGTCGTGGAGATCCTCTCGAGCCTACTCTGATACTGCTGCCGCAGGGCTCTTCCGCGCCGGCCCGCCGCCGCGCGTGAGGCGCGAGGACTTCTACATCGCCGCAGCGCCGGTGTTTGCCACGTATCTCGGCGTGGTGTCGGGGAGCGAGGCGCTGAAGTACACGTCCTTCAACACCGCAGAGCTCGACGAGGCGGAGTCCAGGAGGCTCTTCATTGCATCGCTAATGCCGACTCCCTCCACTCACTTCACCGAGGAGAGGGAGGAGGCCGCCAGGCACTTCGGCTACGCCCTGGCGCAAGAGGAGGCGGGAGTTGACAGGCAGGTCGTCGTTCACTCCTTCCTGGACTCCATGAGGGCACTGGCGACGGCGAGAGTAGAGGCCAGGATGCGGCTGTACGAGTCTGTGGCGTCGTCGCTGGGAGCCATGTTCCTGCTTCCCCTGTTCCTTCTCTTTCTCTGGGCGGTGGGCATTCTCGCGGCAGATCCTGCGCTCCTGCTGGCCCTGATCTTCGGCATTACGGCCGCCATGGCCGGGGCCGCCCTCGCGGTCTCCCCCATCGACCTCAGCGTGTGGAGGACTTACGAGTGGTCCATCCCGCTGGGGCTTGCCGCAGCTGCGTTAACCGCGCCGCTCAGCCCGCCGGCCGCGTTTATAGCCTTCGGCGCTGCGACCTTTTTCTGGCTTCGCATCAGGGACAGGCTGTGGTGGTTTGACATACGGCGCGAGGTGCCGCCCATGCTGCGCTCGGCCGCGGCCATGCTGAAGGAGGGCGCCCCGCCCGACGTGATACTCGCCAGGCTTGTCGGCAGGTTCAGAGTTGCCGCGAGGATCGCGTACGGCTACTTCATACCGTCCCGCTACTTCGTCCTGGCAAAGGCGATGTACAGGGCAATTGTCGAGGCCGGAGGCGCCGCGGCGCTGAAGTCCGTGGAGTACATCCAGTCTGTGGTAGACATTGAGAGCGCCTCGGTGAGGAGGATGGCCAGACAGGCTGCCGCGTACTTCGCGCTGTTCACCGCGGCGGTAATAGTCATTGCGCTCGCGGTGTCGTTAGCAGCAAAGCAACTCTCAGCGCTCGAGTCGGGCTACAACGTGTTCTTCGCGCCGCCTCCCTACGAGGAGCTCAAGGCGGTCCTGGCCACTGCAATGTCCCTCGTGGCGGCAAGCTACGTGGCGGTCTTCATGGCGCCCCTCGGCGTGCACCGGTCGGCGCTGCTGGGAGGCGCCGTCGGGCTGGCACTGCAGCATGCGCTGGGCGCCCTTATGTAGCCGGCACGCGGGCCCCAAGCCTTTTCCTCCTCCGGCTCCCTCACATCCATGCCGCGGGGCGAAGCCGGCACGAGAGTCAGAGGCCTCACGACGGTAGAGGCCCTGCTGATAGCGGCTGCGTTCATTCTCGTCGGCGTTATCGGCGTGCTAACATTTCAGGGAATCGGCAAGTCCGCGGCCGAGGCCCTGAGGGCAGGCGCGATAGTAACGGCGGACAGGGGTGGCTTTGACATCACGATAGAGGTCCTGAACGGCAAGCTCAGCGGGATCTACCTGCAGTACGGCCAGTCAGGCCAGTCGCTGGGCCAGGCGCCGCCTGGTCAGTGCGTCGTCGCGCGGAACAATCAAGTGCAGACGGGCGTCACGTCGAGCAGCATAAACCCGCCGCTCGTGGCGGGGCAGTCCGCCACGTGCAGGTTTAACGTGGGCCAGCAGCTTCAGCCCGGCGTGCAGTACACCTATGTGGTCTACGCGGTCGACGCGTCGAGCGGAAAGGCCGTTCAGGTGGCCAAGGGGGTCGTGACCGTCGGCATATCCTAGACCGCGCCCCAGGCCCGGCGCGCTTTTTTCCCTGAAGTTTTTGCGCGCTGCCCGATGCGGGCGCGGCGCTGCTGTTCGGCAGGGAACGCTCCCCTTCGCGCCTCTGGTACACGCGGCTCAACTGAATCCGCCACGCTCTCGACATGATCGCCTACAAGATCGCGCTGGGAGTCATGATCAGAGTCCTGGGCCGCGGCCGGGGCTCCGGCCCCTCGCGCATTTAAGCTGCGGCTCTCCCGCCTCCCGTGCCCGCCGACGCTCTGGAGCGCCCCCTGCCGAGGCCCACGGACGCCGCCTACGTCGGGGCCAGGCTCCTCGAGGCGCTCGTGGAGGCCCGCCTTGCCCTTCGCTTCCTGGAGGAGGGGCTGACGAGAAACGCCGCCGGGAAGGCCTTCCAGGCGTGGAGGGCCCTCCTCGCCGCCCTGCTGAGGCTCGAGCTCGACAGGCTGAAGGCCCTCGTGAAGGCGGAGGAGGAGCGGAAATGGCTTGAGACAACAGCGGTTCCCCGCGTCCCGACGACGCGAATGCTGCCGCTCTCGCTAATGCTCGAGAGGGCGGGCCACAACGGCCTGTCCGCATGGACGGAGAGGGCGCTCAACCTCCACGACTACCAGTACCACGGGCCGGACCCGGACATGGCCCTCTCGAAGTACCGCAGTAGGGAGGAGGCCGCGGGGGCTCTCCTGCTGCTCGTCGAGGAACTGGCAAGGCGCGCCGAGGCGCTCAAAGGGCGCGTGAAGTGGACCGACGAGCTGGAGAGGGCGCTGGGAGAGGTGAGGCGGGCACTGAGCCGCTGAGCCTGCGGCTCACGCCATTTCATGTATTACATGAGAGTCCCGCCCCTCAGGTCGGGGATCAGATTTCGTTAATTGAATGACCGATGAGCGGCAAGCGCAAGGACATAGGATCTAGGGCAGCTGCTAAGGCGGGAGCCCGACATGAGTTACTTAGTGAGGAGGGCCGGGGAGGCCGGCCTCGGCAGAGAGTTAAAAAAAAAAGAAAAGCCGCTGATAAGGAGGGCGTCTCCTGTTCAGCTCCGTGCGGATCTTGCCGCCGTTCAGGTGGCCAAGGGAGTCATGACCGTCGGCATATCTTAGGCCCGCGGCCCCCGAAGCCCGGCGTGCTTTTTTCTGAAGTTTCGGGTGCTGCCCGGAATGTGGGTGCAGCGCCCGTTTTGGAGGCCCTGGGGGCACGTGAGTGGAGTTGTTGAGATATGCAAGAGCTTGGGGTTCAGAGCGTTTCTCATCGGCGCTGAGGCCCCGCCGTCTGCCGGGCGAAAAAAATACCGGGAGGTTTCTTGCAGGCATGGGGGCGCTCAAGCCCGCGGGGCTTCCGGCTAGGTACGTGATTGTTGGGGCTGCGTCTGCGCTGGCAGCGGCTGTGTTCTGGCTTGTCTACACGTGGCCCGTTGCTGTGCAGTACCTGCCCCACTTCAGTGTGGAGTACAGCAACGGAGTGGGGAGGGCGCTTCAGCTTGAGGTTGTCAACGAGACCGGGCGCCCCGTTGTCTTCTGCGCGACTCTCTACGGCTGGCTGCCGAACGGCTCTTTCGCGCAAATCGGCTGGAGGTGCGGAGAGGGCGCCGTCAGCATGGACAAGAGCTCCCTCGACGAGTACTTGAGGCACTTCGCGGGAGTGCCGGGAGAGGTCGGCGTGATCGCCTTCATCACGTACGTGAGCGGCACAGACAGGAGCGGCAGGCCTGCGCTGGCGAGAAGCGCGGCTGGCTTCACCGTCGACCCGAGGGAGGCCCTGAGGAGGGACGCGGTGAGGGTCACGATGAGGGTTAAGAGCAGAGGAGCGCCGCGGCGGCAAGTCGCCGCGGCCAAGTACTCGCTCCAGTGGCCGCCGCAGCAGATAGACGAGGGGTGCTACGCGGCAGACAACTGGTACGTGTGCTACTACTGGCAGTACGACTACAGCTACGAGACAGCATACCACACAAGAATTCCGCTGGCCGCCGTGCGCGTATTTTATGATTATTACAAGTACTACGGCCTAAGGGTCAAGGCATATCTCCAAGTGCAGGGAAGCAACTACGTTTATTTCAGGGGCAGTGCCGCAATTAAGTACAAGGGCGTCTCGTCTGGTTACAGTGCTGACATCTTCACCATAACGCTGAAGAACGAAACGGTGTATCTAGACACAGAAAAGTCCTGGCTATATCCATCCAGGCCGATCATGGCCGCCGTTGGTTTCTACGGCGACTACGCCGTGGCGAGATACAAAGAAATGAAGATAGACCCTCTGTGCCCGTCGGGCTGCGAGACTGGATACACGGCAGACGTGTACCTGGCGAGACCCACCTTCCTGCACAACGGCACTATTGAGAAGTTCTAGGACATCGACAATGCTCCCGACAACGAGTACGGGCTTAGTAGGTTCTTCGTGACCGCTGCTGCAAACTGGGCCTACAAGACTAAGAGTCACGACTATTCATTGCTCCTAAAATCTATCGATGTTGTGAGTAGCGTCGGCGGGACCGACTTCTTCGCGCTAGCAATACCGCTGCCCAGCGGCATTCCTGTGGACGCCAAGCTGACAATTGGCGTGGGGCAGGTACGGCAGACAGTGTCGCTCGCGGCAGCGGGGGCGGCGCTGCGCGAGGCCTACGTGTCCACGCACGACGTGGTGGGCCGGTACTACACGCCCGGCATTGAGTTCTGGTTGGAGATCGGCGAGTATCCCGTTGGCTCGCTTTACTTAGACGTAAACGCCGTGACGCAGACTTAGCACGCGCTCGCGGCAGGAAAAAAAGCCCGTGCTTTTTTGCCGCGCCCTGCTCTGCCCGGCAGCAGCTCACCGCGTTAGATTGCGCGCGGCGCAGGCGTCGTGAGCGTAAAGGCTGACTACGGTGGGCGCGTGCCAGCACATGCAGTCGGGCTCCATCTCAGAGTACGCCACGCAGCCTGGCTTGGAGGCCACCGCGTATACCGAGAATGAGAGACTGGCGCGCGGGTCGCGTGCATGCAGCGCCGCTCCCGTGAGCGATCTGCACGAGCCCAGCACGCTGCAGGAGCAGCTGCGCCTCCAGCACCGTCACTCTTATGATATTACCCGTGTCCTCGCCTCTGTCGTCGCGCTCGGCAAATGTCGCCGCTAACTCACTGCCCTTAACGCCGATTGTGTAAGCTGCTAGGCCGCCGGGAGATGGGTAGAACACCTCTTCGGCCGAGATCTCTGACGCAACTTGAACTAAAATATAGAGCGACGGGGCTATGCCCCCAGCGCCTATGAGGACGGGACAGCGGGCGGGCCCGAAGCCCAGCCTAAAGACAGCGGCCACTGCGTGTATGAACTGCTCGGAGCCTGGCGCTACCCGCACGACCAGCAGCGACACCGGGACCTTGTCCACTGTCGTGACGTTCCGGAGCTCCCAGAAGTACCGCCTGGGCTGTACCATCCTGCAGTAGCCTCCCATCAGGACACTTACCCTGACGCTCTCGCCTGCCGCAAGCCTGTCCGCGTCAACTGCGAAGACCCCGAGGGTTCTGTAGGAGAGGTCCAGGTCTGTTATTAACGCCAGGACTGTCAGGCTTCTCGCGCGCTGGTCGCGCAACGCAGCTCCGAGTCTCGCCAGGGCCGCGCGTCGAGCGCCGCCTCCCCGAGCCCGCACGCGCCTCCGGGCTTTACAAGAGAGCCGCTGGGCAGCAGGGCATACAGCGTCGCGCAGAAGGCCGCACCCAGTCGCGTCGACCACCTTCAGCGTCAACAGCCACCCGAGCCCCTTGTAGCAGGCCACCGCGGAGTTCCGAGAGTACTCAGTCGCGGTGGGCTGCGCGCAGGCGTGGTAGAGGAGCACGGGCGCCGGAAGGCCGGCGCATCCAAGCGCGATCGCGAGCCGCGACCTGCGCATGGAGCCCGCCCTCAAGGAGCCGCGGCCGGGGCCTGCCCCGCCAGCCTCCTCCTCGCGTCGCTCACCGCCGCGGCCAGCAGCACGAGGGCCGCGACCTCCACTACTATAGTGATAGTGCGCGCCAGAGAGGCGAGCGCGCCTGACGCCAGCAGCAGCGCCCCCGCGGCGGTGAAGAGGCGGGAGCCGGTGTCGCGGGAGAGCTCCAGCAGCGTGAAGAACAGCACCAGCGTGACTGCCGCGTAGAATATGGGCTCGAATATCAGAACGGCGATGAACATGCCCGCCATGTCGGCCAGCCTCTCTGCCGTGAGCGCGGCGTAGGTGAACCACGCCGAGAGGGCCAGAGGGGGCGCGGAAGCGACTACCAGGGCCCTCCCGCAGTTAACGTACACTTGCTTGCCGAGCGCGGCGCGGAGCCGCCTGAGCGCCCTCTCGGCGAGGAGGCCGCCGCAGAGGAAGGCCGTGGCGAGAGTCCACAGCGCCGCGGCGGTGGGAACAAAGGAGTTGTACCTCGCGATGAGCGGCACGGAGAGTATCAGCGCGAGGAAGCCCGCGACAGCGAGGACTACAGTCAGCGCGACGGCGGCTCCGAGCAGCGCGAGCCCGCGCGACGCGTCCGCGGAATTCACGGCTCATGAAGCGCGCGCCGTGCGGCCATTTTAACAATACACACGGCGGCGGCCAAGCCCTATCAGCCGGCGGGCGGGCCCCAGCGTGCGCGCGTTATTTGCCATTGTGGCGCTGGCGGCGCTCGCGCTGGCGCAGTACGTCAGCTGGCACCCTCCCCACGCCTTTCTAGTGCAGGCCTACCCGCTCAACGCGACTCACCTCGCCGCCTA
>JAJHRB010000088.1 GCA_020833025.1 Thermoproteaceae archaeon
GTCTTCACCGAGGAGGCGTTTTAGAGAGGCCGTGAGGTATCTCGTGAAGGGCTTGCTGTGGGTGCACGAGACCAGGTCGGAGGAAGCAGTCTTCGGCTGCCCGTCTGTGGTGGAGGTGGACGTGCTAGTGAGGGACGGAGAGCGGATCCTGCAGGGCGAGTATTGACAGGAATGACGTGACGGAGCTGGCTAGGGAGGGCGCGCTCTACGGGAGGGTTGCAGGCACGAGGCCAAGGCTGTTAATCGTGGAGCCCGTCGCCACTAGACGCGCCGTCGAGCTCGCGAGATCGCGGCGTGGGGGTGAGAGCTGGAGAGGTCGTGGAGTAACGGCTTGCCGCCAGGGATTTGCACCGAGGCAATTAAGTAGAGAGAAGGCTGCGACAGCCGCCAGCCCCTCTCCGTCCGGGGGTGCGAATGCGCGGTCGGCGCGATTAAAGCAGGCGAGGGAGGCTTAAGGTCAGACGAACTCAACCCCATCAGCTCTCGTTAGCACTGCCCTGTAGAGGAAGTCCATCTGTCTCAGCGCGGCAGCGTAATCGAACTCGTTTAGGGCAGCTATCGCGTCAACGGGCACGACTACGCTGTACTGCCTGAGCCTGGCGCTCGCCACCGTGTGCAAGACGCAAATGTTAGCCACGGTGCCGGCCACCACCAGGTGCTGGATGCCGTATGCGCGCAGTAGGTGGTCGAGCGGCGTGCCGAAAAACGCGTCGTAGGTCGGCTTCTCGATCACGATGTCGCCCGCCGCCGGCCTCAGCTCGTCTACTATCTCCCAGCCCCAGCTCCCCCTCACCGCGTGGGGGCCCCATATTGGGAACTCGAGCGGGTCGTCGGGGTAGTGCGCGTCCTTGGTGTAGATGATGCGCGCGCCGGCGCGCCTTGCCCTGTCGAGGATGCCCGCTATTCGCGGTATTACCTCCCGCGAGGCGGGAGAGTAAAGCCTGCCCTGCGGGTGTGCGAAGTCGTTCTGCATGTCGACGACGATGACGGCAGTCTGCCTCGCCGGCAGCGACACCCTGTCCGTGACCCTGACTCTCGGGACTCTGACGGTCTCGGGCAGCGAGGCCACAGCCCCTCAAAGAGTCCGCCTCTTAAGCCGTGACCGGGACTTTCTTTCCGGCTCTCTCGCCGCTCGCGCGGGCTGGACGGTTAAATTTACAGCGCTGCCGGGCGTCGATGGAGCTCGCGCGAGGCGGCGACACCGCCGTCGCGGGCGTGGCCCTCGCGGCGGCGCTCCTCGCGGCGCTGGCGCTAGTGCCAAGGCCGTTCAACTACATTGTCACGCTCGCCGCGCTCCCCGCGCTGCGCGGTCGCGTCGCGTGGGTGGCGCTGTCGCCGAGGTACATTGCTGCAGCTGCCGCCGTGTACGCGCTCGCGTTTCTCGTGGACTGCGCAATCTCGCAGCCGCCAGTTCCCGCGCGCGACTGGCTTGAGTGCGTCGTGCTGGCGCCGCTGGCCGAGGAGCTGGTCTTCAGGGCAGCTCCCTTCGCGCTGCTCCCCCCGGCCGCCGCCTGGATATTTGCCGTGGTGGTCTTCGGGGCGATGCACGCGTCAAACGCGCTCCTGGCGTCGGCCTACGGCCTCTCTCTCGCTCTCATGTACCGCGGCGGCGGGTACGCGGCATCGGCCTGCCTGCACGCGCTCAACAACCTCGCGTGGCTTGCACTTGCGCTGAGCCGCTGAGCCCCTCCAGCTCTCTCATTAACTTCCCGTACCTCCTGCGGAGCTCTTCGTGAGAGTAGGATTGCTACGTGGTTCTACCTGGCGCGTCTCAAGGCAGCGCGGTGAAGGCGTTGCTCGCCTTCGCGAAACTCGGAGATGCCAGGGAGGTCGTGATTGACATGCCGCCCGGCATGGGGCCTCTCTCGCTACACAGAGCGGCAGACTTTGCGCCTATTATGGTCACCACGCTCTCCGCCGCCTCCTACAGAGTCGTGAAACACCTGGTGGACTACTGCTGGAACTCAGGAAGAAGCCGCTTTTGGCTTGGCGTCTCTACTCGAGCTGAGGTTCAAGGTATTTAGTCTTAGTAAGCTGTATGCTTAAACACCCGTAAATGATAATGCTTAAATACACCTAGAATTCTCACACCCATGCGGATGGGCCGTCTTCTGGCTGCAGTTTTGGCTGCGGTTATTGTTGGTATATGCATTGTGTATCTATTGACCCAGTCCAGCCCTGTAAGAACTACACCAATATCTACTGCAACTACACAGAACATATCAGGCGTCCTACCCACATATCCCGTCACGATAACAGACAGCGCCGGGAGGAGTATAGCGCTGGAGAAGCCTGCGAGGAGAATAGTCGCGCAGGGCTACGCGGCATGGATGCTGGCCGCGCTAAATGCCACAGATACGATAGTGGGCACGACAGACTCGGCAATTAGAGACCCCCTGCTGAGACACAGACTTCCGAGAAACGTCACCTCGGTTGGTGAATTCTTCGGGCCGGGCGCCAAGGTAAGCATCGAGAAGATCCTTGCGCTACAGCCGGATCTGGTAATCGCGCCCACCTCGTACCCCGCGGAGGAGCTGGAGGCTAAGTTACCTCCCCACATCAAGGTTGTAAGACTTGACTTGTGGGGCGTGAACAAGCTGTTTGACGAAGTGGAGAAACTCGCCCTCCTCGTGAACAAGACGGCAGAGGCGAAGCGCCTTATAGCAAAGTACAGGGCCGTGCTGGAGGAGATCAACAAGGCAGTGGCGGGAGCCGAGAGACCGGCCGTGTACTACGAGTGGTACTCAGACTACAACACAGTCGGCAGGCTTAACGAGTGGCACAACGCCGTGGAGGCGGCGGGCGGCCGGAACGCGTTCAGTGACCTAGAGCAAGACAGCGTTAGGGTGAGCCCCGAGGCCGTCGTGGCGAGAAACCCAGACGTGATCATCAGGAGGGAGCACGCGCGGTACTTCAACCCGTGTCTCGACAACAGCACGAAGAGGCTTGAGGAGGTCGCCAAGGCAATAGCAGAGAGGCCGGGATGGGCCGGCGTGAGGGCAGTTAGGGAGGGCAGGGTATATGTAATATCGGCGGCGTATCAAAACGGCTTCGGCGTGATCGCCCACGTCGCGGCTATCGCCAAGGCGCTACACCCAGACAGGCTCCGCGGCGTGAATCCCGACGGGCTGATGCTAGAGTGGCTTAGAGACGCGGGCGTCCTTCAGTACTGCAGAGGCGTCAGGCAGTGGGTCCACCCACCGCCGAGACCCTCCCTCGAGTACCCGGTAGTGATTACAGACAGCGACGGGAGGAGGATAACGCTGGAGAGACCGGCGAGTAGGATCGTGGCGCAGACATACGCCGTCTGGGTGCTGGCCGCGCTGAATGCAACGGACAGAGTTGTCGGCACGTCGATGATTTCATTCCGCGGAGACCCTGCCTTCATGAAGCTCCTGCCGAAAGATGTCGCTGACATAGGCTCCTTTTTTGGCCCCGGCGCCAGGGTAAACGTGGAGCTTATAGCATCTCTGAACCCAGATGTCGTTATCGCACCTACAACTTTCTTCTACCCAGAGAGCGAGCTGGAGGCCAAGCTGCCTCCACACATCAAGGTCGTGAGGCTGGACTTTACTGACGTGAAGAAGCTGGCGCAGGAGATACGTACGCTCGGCGTGATTGTAAACAAGACGGCGGAGGCCGAGAAGCTAGTCAAGAAAGTAGAGAGGCTCTTGAAGCTCGTCAAGGAGAGAGTGGCCGAAGCCACCTCGCGCCCCAAAGTATACCTAGAGTGGTACTCGCCGTATTCCACGCCGGGAAGGGGCTCATACTGGCACGAGCTCATAGAGCTGGCAGGCGGCGTTAACGCGTTCTCGGACCTAGAGGTGAAGGGCCTCCAGAGCTTCGTCCAGGTGTCGCCCGAGAGCGTTGTGCAGAGGGCGCCGGACGTAATAGTGAGGTACGTACCCGGCTGGGTGTACAGCCCCTGCGCCGCCAGGAACGCCACGGCGCTGGCGAGGCTGAGGGCCGAGATTGCAGGCAGGCCCGGCTGGTCGTCAATACCCGCCGTGGCTAACAACAGGACATATGCCGTCTCCAGCATCTACGACGGAGGGTACGGCAAGGCCGTGCACCTCGCCCT
>JAJHRB010000072.1 GCA_020833025.1 Thermoproteaceae archaeon
AGGGCGTCCCGAAGCTCTACAGGCAGCAGCGCGGGCTCCTCTTGCCGCCGTGAGTATTACGCGCGAGCTCCGGCTGCTGCCATACAGCACTCTTATAAAGCCGCGCCGCGTCACGCACATGGAGGGAGACGTTGAGGGCGAGATCAGGAGGCTGAGGGACGAGTTCGGCAACCTGCCCGTGGAGGTCTCGGTGGACGAGAGCGACGAGACGAGAATTGTCGTCAGGCTCAAGAGGCGCGTCGGCGCGGAGGCATTCCAGAGGTACGTCGCCACGTGCAAGCGCCTCGGCCTCAAGTTTGACAGGGAGAGAAAGTGCTGGTGGAAGCGAGTCGGGGCGGGTCAGGAGCGCTAGGCGTGCGCCGCTAGGAGGCCGGCGGCCGCCTCCTGTACGTGTAGTACGTCCGGGGGCCGAAGTCGTGGAGCTCGACGCCTATACTGGCAAGCCTCTGTCTTATGTAATCCGCGAGCGGGTAGTGTCTCTCCTGCCTCAGCCTTGCCCTCACCTCTACGGCGGCCTTAATGGCGTCGTCCAGCTCCCTCGGCACCCGGCGCCTCTCGAGCACGCCGAGCACGTCCGCCATCTCCACGTACTTTGACAGGATCGACATTGCCGTCTCGCGCGATATCCTGTCCACTCTGTGCAGCACGGTGGATATTATGTACCTCGCCAGCCCGTAGAGGTGCTGCGCGGCCTCCGGCGTCGAGAAGTCGTCCTCGAGGGCCGCGCGGAACCCCTCGACGTACTTCTCGTACTCAAGCGCCTCCCTGTCCGCGTCGCCGGCATCGGCGAGCGCCTGGCTCAGCTCGTCGTAGGCCGCGTACAGCGTCCTGACAATGTCCTCCGCCCTCTCCAGGAGCTCGAAGCTAAACTCCATCGGCTTCCTGTAGTGGCTCATGGCGTACGCGAGGCGCAGCGCCTCCCCGCTGTGCCTCGCCAGGACGTCCCTCAGCGGCACTACGTTGCCGAAGGACTTCGACATTTTCTCCCCCCTGACGGTCACGTAGCCGACGTGAATCCAGTACCTCGCGAGGCTCTCAACGCCAAAGTAGGCCCTGGCTATTGCGATCTCGTTCTCGTGGTGCGGGAATACGAGGTCGGCCCCGCCGCCGTGGAAGTCAAAAGGCACGCCAAGGTACTTTGCCGACATCACGACGCACTCCAGGTGCCACCCGGGCCTCCCGGGGCACCACGGCGAGGGCCACCAGGGCTCCCCGGGGCTCCAGCTCTTCCACAGCGCGAAGTCCAGCGGGTTCCTCTTGCCGGGCTCGGGCTCCACCCTCGCGCCGGCGACGAGCTCCTCTATCTTCTGGCCGGAGAGAGACCCGTAACCCGGCACCTTGGAGACCTCGAAGTAGACAGACCCGTCCGGCGCCACGTAGGCGTGGCCCCTCTCCACGAGCCTGGCGATCCAGCTCACCATGTCCTCGATGTTCTCCGTGACCCTCGGGTAGGCGTGGGCGGGCTTTATGAACAGCCTGCCGGCGAGCTCGAAGAACTCGGCAATGTACCGCTCCGCCACATCCCTCCACCGCCTGTAGGCCTCGCTGCCGAACTCCTCCCTCGCTCTGTTTATTATCTTGTCGTCCACGTCCGTGAAGTTTATCGCGAGCCTGACCTCGTACCCCCGCGACTCCAGATAGCGCCTGAACATGTCAAAGAGGGCGTAAACCCTGCCGTGCCCTACGTGCATGTGGTCGTACGGCGTTATCCCGCAGACGTAGCCCCTGGCGAGCCCCGGCACGTATGTCGCGAACTCCTCCACCTGCCTCGTCGCCGTGTTGTAAATTCTCACGGCAGCCCAGGGACGCGCAGTTTTTAATAGGTCCCCGCGGGCGGGCAACGTGTCCTTTTCTGGGCTGGAGAGCAAGGTAAGGGACATTCTGTCAGGCTTCGAGGTCACGAGAGTGAGCTTCGAGGGGCCGAATCTGTGCGTGTACGTCAGGAGGCCGGACAGCGGACTGCTAAACGCCGTGGGCGAGGTGGCGAGGGCGCTCAAGAAGCGCGTCGTGCTAAGGGTGGAGCCGCAGGGGAGGCTGCCGGAAAAAAAGGCGGCGCAGGTGATACGGGAGGTCGTCGGCGACGTCGAGGATCTCAGGTTCGAGGAGGGCGGCGACGTTTACGTTTATGCCGCGAGACCTCTCAGGGAAGGGGAGGTGCGGGAGCTGGCGAGGGAGATCTTTGCCAGGACCGGGTGGAGGGCCGTGATCGAGGGCGGCGCGCCGCAGGGCGGCGTCAAGATACCGACACACAGCGTGCGCGAGGTCCGCCAGATTTACCACGGCGCGTACGAGCAGAGGAGGGCGCTCATGGAGGCGCTCGCCAGGTACGTGCACCAGGAGTCCGTGATACGGGAGGGGCCCGTCACGGTGACGTTCCTCGGCGGCGCGATGGAGGTCGGGAGGAGCGCCGTGCTCGTCAGCACGCCGGAGAGCAGCGTGCTGCTAGACTGCGGGCTCAAGCCCGGGCAGTACGACGAGGACTTCCCGCTGCTCTACCACGCGGACATAGACAGGCTTGACGCCGTTGTCATCTCGCACGCGCACATGGACCACGTCGGGTGCCTGCCGCTCCTCTACAAGTACGGCTACAGGGGCCCCGCGTACATGACCGGGCCGACGAAGTACCAGACATACATACTGCTGATGGACTACATAGAGCTCAAGGAGCGCGAGGGGCTGCAGCCCAGCTTCTCTAGGGCTGACGTCGAGGCGGCAATCTACCACGCCATCACGCTAGACTACGAGGAGGTGACTGACATAGCCCCCGACATCAAGCTCACGTTCTACGACGCGGGGCACGAGCTGGGCTCGGCAATTGTCCACCTGCACATAGGCAATGGCCTGTACAATATCATCTACACGGGAGACCTCAAGTACGGCAGGACTAGACTGCTCAACCGCGCCGCGTCTAAATTCAGGCGCGCGGAAATGTTGATCATGGAGTCGACTTACGGCGGGAGGGACGACGTCCAGCCGCCTAGAGTCGAGGCTGAGAACGCGCTGGCGAAGCACATTGCCGAGACTGTGTCGCGCGGCGGCAAGGTCCTGATACCTGCCTTTAGCACGGGGAGGGGCCAGGAGATTCTCTACGTGCTGAACAAGATGATGGAGCAGGGGATCGTGCCGCGCGTGCCCGTTTACGTCGACGGGATGATCGTCGAGACCCTGAGCGTCTACCTAATCTACCCGCAGTACCTCAGCCCCGAGGTGGCCGAGGAGATATACGGGGGCGTGAACCCGTTCACGACGTCGGGCACCGTCGTCGTGGTCGACAGAGCGAAGCGCATTGAGGACAGGATAGACCAAGTGGCAAAGATAGCGCAGAGCGAGGAGCCCGCAGTCATAATAGCGCCGCACGGCATGCTTAACGGCGGGCCCGTCATGGACTACTTCGTGCAGCTGGCGCACGACAGGAGGAATAAGTTAATCTTCGTCTCGTACCAGGCCGAGGGGACTCTTGGCAGGAGGGTCCTCAACGGCGAGAGGGAGCTCGCCGTGAGGAGCCTCGTCAGCGGCGAGACAAAAGTGGAGCTGCGAATGGAGGTCGTGTCGATACCGGGCTTCTCGGGCCACAGCGACAGGAGGGAGCTCATGAGGTACGTTGGTCACGTAGAGCCGAGGCCGAGGAAGGTCGTGCTGGTTCACGGCGAGCCGTCAAAGATCGTGAGCCTCGCCACGTCGATAGAGCTGAAATACAAGGTCACCACGATAGTGCCCAAGGTCGGCGAGAGAGTGAGGGCACTCTAGGCCCCCGATCCTGCCGCTGTCGGGGCGCGCGAGAGCCCTGAGAGCGGGGCTGTGGGCGCGTCAGTCACCCCAGGACCGGGCACCGATTTCCGGGCATGATTCTCATCACGAGCCCAGCCCCGCCTGCCGGCTCAACTTGAAAAATGAAAAATTTATCCAGCCCGCGCGGGCCTGCGGTCTCGCGCGCCCGGGGCGCAGCGTGGGAAGCGCTGCCGGCGAGACTCCTGCCTCGGGGGCCGCCGGGATGGAGTGCCGGCGGCGCGGCGTGAAGGCGCCAGGGGTGGCTTGCCTGCTCAACTTTAAATTGCCGCCGCGGGGAGCGGGCGTGAATTTATTAGATCCCCTTTACGCGGTTGTTCTAACATACAGAGATGCAGGCGTGAACACCATTGCCGCGGTGAGCAGGGATGTGGCGTCGCACGTAGAGACGCTCGGGCGCGAGACGCCGGTGTTCGTACTGCACACATGCGGCAGGGTGGAGACTTACTTTTACGGCGCGCCGCGGGGCGTGACGGACGCTGTTGTTGATATGTACAGAAAGCACAGCAATCGTTTCTGCACGCTGCAGGGAGTTAACGCGGCGAGACACCTACTCCGCGTGGCGGCAGGGCTTGACTCTGTGCTCGTCGGCGAGACTGACGTGCTCGGGCAGCTCGAGGAGGCCTTTGACAAACAGGTGAGGTCAGGCTGCACTAGGGGCGTGCTGAAGCTTATTGTCGAGAGGGCAGTGATAACCGGAAAGCGCGTCAGGAGCGAGACGAGAATAGCGCAGGGGCCTAGAGGGCTGGGATCTCTGTCTGTAATGCACGTGTCGCAATTTGTCGACCTGAGCCGCGCTAGAGTTGCCGTGATCGGCGCTGGCTCGATGGGGGCCAGCCTGGCGATGGAGCTGGCGGCGCGCGGCGTGTCAAAGCTCTACATCTTAAACAGGACGCTGGAGAAGGCGGTCAGGCTTGCGGAGAGGGTGGGCGCCGAGGCTAGGCCCCTCACCAGAGGCGAGGTCGAGCGGTGTCTCATGGAGTGCGACGTGGTCTTCTCGGCAGTTCACGCGCAGGAGTACGTCATTGACAGAATTCCGGAGGGCGCCTCAGTCCGCGTGATAGTGGACCTGGGCGTGCCCTACACAGTGGCGCCCGGCCTTCCGGTCACGGTGGTGCGCATCGACGACCTGAGGGAGCTCGCAGAGCGCTTTAACGCTGAGAGAGCGCCGGAGATCGCCAAGGCAGAGGCCATCATCGAGGAGGAGCTCGCGCGTCTGTCTAGGCTCATCGCGCGCAAGTACGTCGAGGAGGCAATCGCGGCCGCGCTCGAAAAGGCCATGAGCATAGCAGAGGAGGAGGGCGCCAGGGCGCGGTGCGACGTCGCGGCGCTGGCCGCGAAGAGCACCGCGAAGAGAATACTGCTGCCGCTGGTGGAGGAACTCAAGAGAATGGCGGAGAATGGACAGCTGAATGACGCGCTGGCTATTGCAAGGCTCATTACGCAAAAATTGCTGTCGCGAGAGGCTCCCGGGCAATGACGGCGCGAGGAAATGCATAAATAATCTGGCGCAGCGGCTTGCGGGGGCCGTAGTCTAGCCTGGTAGGATGCGCGGTTATATGCCGCCGCATACCGCAGCGGGTCCGCGTGATCCCGGG
>JAJHRB010000073.1 GCA_020833025.1 Thermoproteaceae archaeon
CGCCGAAAGCTTATAAATTGAGGGCCGGCAGAGACGCGGCCGGGGTGGCCGAGCGGCCCAAGGCGCGGGACTCGAGATCCCGTCCCCGTCGAGGGGGCGTGGGTTCAAATCCCACCCCCGGCGCCAAACCCTCTTGACGCACATCAAGTAACGCCGGCGCCGTTAACTTCCGGCGCGCTTTGTCCAAAAGCGCGCCAAAAGAGTGCAAGGGCGCGGCGTCTGGCGGGAGAGCCGGCGCATCTCACGACAGGCGGCCCGGGCGCAAATAAGCCCCTCCCGCGGGTCCCGGCTCAGGGCGGTAGTCATCAGGCACCCGCTCCTGTGCGTCGCGGCGCTGGGAGAGGCGCTTGACGCCGCCACGCGCTACGCGACCTTGGTGCTGGTTCGCGAGAAGCTGCACTGCCGGCGGGCGAGCCTACAGCGCCTGAGACGCGCCGCGCAGCTCGATATAAAAAAGGTAATACCTGCCGGGCGCCTGGCGCGCGGGCTCGCCGCCGTCTAGCGCCGAAGGGGGACCCTTCCTGAGGCCCGGAGGTGGCACAACGCGTTATGCGGCACAACAGCTGAAAGCCGGCCGTTACTTCTCTGCCCTCCTCTCTTCTCCTCCCAAAGCCGGGGGCGCCCTGGCCGCACGCGCCGGCCCTGCGGGACTCGCGCCGCGCCAGGTAATGTGGCGCTAATCCGGTGCTTGAACGCAGGGTATTTGTGGGCAGGGGGGCAGGCGCGGGCCGGGGGTGATGTGAGGGAACTCAGGTGACCGGTGGACAAGACCTGGCGCGCTGACCCCCTCCCCGGCCCGCGTCTTCATGTTGGCAGGGCAATTTTTAAGAGTTTCTCGCTCTCTCTGTACTACCCTTGTACTCTTTCTGTATTCCTCTTAGCCGCCTCATGTCCAGCTGGAGGCCATCGAGCCTGGCGCGGAGCAGGTGGTTCAGCCTGACTCCCGTTTCCGCCGTTATGCCCCACACGGCCGCGGCGCAGGGGCTTATCTCGGCGGCGGCCTGGCGCTAACGCAGCGGCCCCTTATCAGGAAGCGGCCCTCCTAGAGCACTACGCCGCGGACTGCGGGCGCCATCTCTGCCGCGTGTTTTGAGCGGCACGTGCCGCAGGCGTCTTCCTGACATCTGGCATGCAGCCAGGAACGGCGCCTTTCATGGCGGCTGGCAGCAGAAAGTTTCTCCGCATTTCTGCGCGCGCAGATTTGCGCGAAACGCTTATCTATGTGGTACCAGCAGAAGGACGGGGGCCGGGGGAGGGGTCAGCCTGCGCGGGTTAGTTCACGGGTCACATGAGTTCCCTCACATCACCCCCGGCCCCCTTTCCGCCTCCCGCTTATAGATGCCTCGCTCGCAAATACTTAACCTGCAACAAAGTATGAGTGCCGTCTTTTAAGTGCTTTCGGCTGTCTGACGGCGTGCACGCCAGAAAGGGCCGCCGTGAGGAAGCGAGTGCTGTTCGAGCACCACACCGCGGATTACGGGGCCCCCGCGCCGGCGTCACCTGCCCGTCGCCGGCGGCTCGCCCTCTCTCCCCGAACTCTCCGCGGATCTCGACCCCGCGGGGCTCGAACATGCGCACTGCGGCGTGCACACCCTTTCCGCCGAACGCGGACGCTAAGACAAACTTCTCGTTGAATGCCGGCCACGTGCCCTGTTCTTTCGCACCTCCCGCTACTTTAAGCTCACCACGAGACCGAAGAGGCTCCACGTGACGTACTGGCCGCCGCCATAGAGGAGGCGATTGTCGCGAAGCTCCTGGGGGGCGTTTGGAACAGAGCATTGTCCTAGCGAGAACCTAAGGGGCTGCCCTCCCTCCGCTCTGTCGCCTGCGTCCGCGTCTTGCGTAAGATCGCTTAGATGCCTGTCGAGAGACCAAGAGCGCCTCGGGCGAGGGTCGAGGCGCGACCGAGAGCGGAAAGTCAGCACTCCCGGGGGCGCGCTAACCTACATCATCTAGGTCAGAGACTGCGGCCTCGGGCGCGCGAATCTGCCGCCTGTAGTCTCTCTAAGGAAGTCGGCATGTACAGCCCGCGCGCGGCCGCGGGGCCGGCGCTCAGAACCGCCCCCTTTCAAGTCTCGCCACTTAGGGCAGTCGTCCTGTGGCACGAAAAGATATCTTTATCCCCTCCAGAGCTGCCTATGGCACGATCCGGGCTTTTAGTCCTGCTTGCTCTGTCGGCTGCATTCGCGGCGTTCACGCCGCTCCTGCTGGCACAGCTCGTTAAAGCTAAGCTATCTTACGCCTGGTACGATACGGCTTACATACTGCCTCCCATCGGCGAAATAGGCGACGTTATCATCGACAGGACCTCTCCGGGCAACCTATCCGTTTTGGTCGAGGTGCAAGGCCTTCAGCGAGCCGAGGCGGCGGTCGGCCTCTGCGCTCAGGGCGACTGCGAGTGGAAGTGGGGCAAGCTGGAGCCCGGAGAGGTGCGCTCCTTTGAGTTCCACGGCAGGGAGGGCGGTAGCATTGAGGTGAGGCTGTGGGGTGCCGAGCAATTTGTCCAGTCCGTCGGAATTTACAACCTCGCCTCCTGCGGCGCAATGGAAGGAGCGGGAAAGGCCGGCATCGACGAGGTGGGGGTAGAGTGGGTAGACGAGAGAACTGCGCGCATTTCCATTTACGCCCGGGCGGATTACAGCGGTGGCGGGGATATCGGCATCAATCTGAACGTGTGGATCTGGCACGAGAGCAAGAGCGAGTACGTAGCGCACGTGTTCAAGGGCGTGGCCATTCACGGGCCCCTCGACCTCTGCTTTAGAGTGCTGAGGCTTAGAATTGACGTAGGGCCCGTCAAGTTCCTGAAGGACGGGACCTACCACATAAAGGCGCATCTGAGAGTGCGACATGGCGACAGAGAAGAGGAGGGCAGCGCGGAGAGGACCATTAGAGTCGGCAGACCTGTCTATCACGTCGTGATCAGGGCCGTGCACGCTGACGGCTCGGCGGCAGCCGGCGCCCGCATATGCGTTGACGGCAGGTGCGCCCATGCGAACTCCTCCGGCGCTGTAGCGTTCGAGCTGGAGGAGGGGCGCCACGCCGTCAGGGCCGAGGCCGAGTACGACGTGTCGGGCACGAGGATAAGGTACAGCGGTGAGAGAGACGTCTACGTCTCGGGCGACGCGTCCGTCGACGTCGAGCTGAGGCCCGAGAGGTGCGTCTACGTCCGCGAGTTCAGGCTGGACAAGGCGGAGGTGGAGCCCGGCGGGATGGTTGCAGGGCGCGCGGAGTTCGTGCTCGCGAGGTGCTGCGCCGGCTGCACGGCCAGCCTGGTGGTTTACGGCTGGAAGGGCAGCGAGGTCGCGAGGCTGTGGGACGGGCCGGTGGAGGCGCACAGGGTGATAGCGCGAGAGTTCAGCTTTACCGCGCCGGAGAGGCCGGGCAGGTACTGCGTGACGCTCAACTTCCTACTGGGCCCGCGAGCCCCGCCTGGAGAGGAGGTGGGGAGGGCTTGCTTCACCGTCAAGGCAACGCCCAGGCCTATAAGCACAGTTTACGTCACGAACGCCACGGTTCCGGCAGGCGGCACCGGCACTGTCAAGATCGTTCTCGACAGGGCGCCCGGCGGCCTCTCCGGCTACTCGCTGTGGTTCACGACGCGCCCGATCGTGCTGCTGTCAAACGTGACGGCTTACTGCCGGCAGGCCTCGCTCCAGTGCACGGTTGCCGACGTCAGGATAGAGGGAGTGAGCTTCCCCGACTGGGCCAGGCTTAGCGACTGGCGCCGCGTCGACAACTACACCGTAGAGCTTAGGGCGGTTGACCTGAGCGATGCCGTCAGGCCGGGCGCGCGGGACGTGACCCTCGCCGAGATAGCCGTCAGGGCTCTGACGCCCGGCATCGCAATCGCGTGGGTCTTTAACGAGACGCTCGACGACGACTACGGGTACCCAATTCCCGTCGCCGTCAGGCCCGGCGTGATTCACGCGGCGGGCTGCCCGAGGCCGGTCGCCGGCGTCATGCCGGGGGATATAGATGGCGACGGCCTCTACGAGGACCTGAACGGGAACGGGAGGCTCGACTACGACGACGTCGTCAGGCTGTTCAGGCACTTTGACGACCCGGCGGTGCGCGAGTGCTGGTGGCTGTACGACTTCAACAGGAACGGCAGGCTTGACTTCGGGGACGTAGTCGCGTTATTTAGAAAAGTGCCATGAATATAGCGCCGTCTAGGTTCATACAAATCGGCGCCATAATGTACGTAATTTCATACTTCATATATGGTATAGGTATGTCATCTGCTATCTCTCCGTTGTTAGGCTTTCTAGCATTTGCAAGCATCATGATAATGGTAGCGGGTACCTTGATGACGTTTTACGAGCCAACAAGAGAGCTCGGTGCAATTATTACATTAATATGCGCAGTTTTGGCCGCGCCCGTTACATTTGGCGGGTTATTTCTCGGTATTACAGCTATAGTCACGGGAGCGTACCTTATCTTAAAGGAGGCAACACTTACTAGAGGAAAAGGGACGCATATGCCCTATGTACCGATATTAAGCGCTAGACAAGGGCTGACAGCTCAGCCGCTGTGTGTATACGTGCGGAGCAGGCTTGCGGAGGGTTGGCGCGTCTACGTCACGCAGAGAGGCGAATACGTCGTCACAACGCCAGGCGGGAGGGAGGCCTACTCCTTCCTCCTGGAGAAGGACGCCGTGGAGTTTTTATCTCGCACACTAGGCGCGTCGGCGGAGGAGGTTAAGCTCGCGGCTTGTCCATGAGGCCTCTCCTTTTCCTCCTGTTAACTGCCGCCGCGGTTTTCTCCGCCTTGACGGCGCACGTGCTGCAGAGCGGCGAGCTCGTCAACGTCACGCTTGCTCTCGACGGCGCGCCCGGCGGCGTGTCGGGCTACACCATTGTCGTGGTGCCGAGCAGGGCCGAGATAGCCGGCGTTTACTTCCCGCCGTGGGCCGGGCTGAGCGAGTGGAACGGCGTCGTGATAAAGGCCGTGGACCTCAACGACGAGGTGAGGCCCGGCGCGCGGAACGTGACTCTCGCGGTGATAGCGCTGAGGGCGGAGCGGAACGCGACGCTCAGAGTGGCCGCCAGGATAGACGACGACTCAGGCAACTCGCAGTTCGAGGAGATCGTCGTGACGACCCCCGCGCCGGCCTCGCGGGCTGCCCAGCTGCCCCTCCAGCGGGCG
>JAJHRB010000114.1 GCA_020833025.1 Thermoproteaceae archaeon
TTTAAAAAGCCGGCATGCCGCGCGTGCGTGCAGTGGGCCTCAAAGCGCGTTGTGTTTCACACTCTGCTGGCGCTAGAGGAGGCCCTCGCGAGACTCCTCGCCCTCACAGCGCAGCCGGGCATTGAGGAGGTCAAGCTCGCAGAGGCCTACGGGCGCGTCCTCGCAGAGGACGTGACGGCCCCCATCGACGTGCCGCCATTTGACAGAGCGACCATGGACGGCTATGCTGTAGTTGCTGAGTCGACATATGGCGCCTCGGAGCTCGAGCCGGTCGAGCTGAGGCTAGTCGGGCGCGCAGAGGCTGGCGAGTGGCCTGCGTGCGAGGTCGGGCCCGGCGAGGCGTGCAGTGTCGCGACAGGGGCTCCGGTGCCACGCGGCGCAAATGCTGTGGTGATGGTGGAGTACACGCAAGAGCGCGGCGGGATCGTGCGTGTGTTCAGGCCGGTGGCACCGGGAGAGAATGTAATGTCGGCAGGCACCGACATCTCAGCCGGCGAGCTCGTGCTGAGGAGGTGCACCAGGCTGACTGCAAGGGAGATAGGCGTGCTCGCAGCGCTCGGCATGGACAGAGTTCGCGTCTTCAGGAGGCCGCGCGTGGCCATAATATCTACAGGGGACGAGCTCGTGGCGCCGGGAGAGCCGCTGCTGCCGGGAAAGCTTTACGACGTGAACACACACACGCTTTCTGCCGCCGTGATGGAGGCAGGCGGCACGCCGGTAGTACACGGCATTGTTAGGGACGACGAGGGAGAGCTCGAGAGGGCAATAAACAGCGCGCTCAGCACTGCCGATCTTGTAGTCGTAAGCGGGGGCACGTCGGCTGGCGAACTCGACCTGACCTACAGGGTATTGGGGAGGGTGGGTGAAATATTATTTCACGGCGTGATGGCAAAACCGGGCAAGCCGACGCTCGCCGCGCTTGTAAACGGCAAGCTCGTGATAGGGCTCCCGGGCTATCCCTCGTCGGCTCTCATGATGTTTCACGCGCTGGTCCGCCCGCTGCTGCTCCGCCTCCAGTGTCTCGAGCCCGAGCCGCCGGCAGTTGTCAAGGCGAAGCTTGCAGTCCGCGCCGAGGGCGCGCGCGGGAGGCGCGCGCTTTATCCCGTCGTGCTCGTGGCGAGGGGCGGCGGCTTCAAGGCCTTCCCGCTGCACGCAGAGTCTGGCGCTATTTCTGTGCTTGCAAGGGCGGACGGGTACATTGTTGTGCAGGAGGGCGTGGAGTTCATCCCAGAGGGCGAGGAGGTCAAGGTCTACTTGTTCGAGAAATACAAGCCTGCCGAGCTGTACTTTATTGGTAGTCACGACCCGCACTTGGACGCCGTGCTTGCCAGGCACGGCGTGAGAGCGGTTTACGTCGGCTCGATGGGAGGCCTGCTGGCAATTAAGCGCGGCGAGGCTGACGTGGCCGGCTCTCACATTTACGACCCAGAGACGGGTCTCTACAACGTCCCGTTTGTGCAGAGGCTCGGCATTAGCGGGGTGGCCGTGATCGGGTTGTACGAGAGGGAGCAGGGCCTCATAGTCCAGCGGGGGAACCCAAAGGGAATTAGCTGCATTGAGGACTTGCTTAGGCCTGACGTCGTGATGGTCAACAGACCGAGAGGAACGGGCACCAGAGCTCTGCTAGACCTGCTACTGTCTAGGCTCTCAGAGAGGCTCGGCTTGCCGTTCGAGGAGCTGACCAGGAGAGTGCGCGGGTACAGCTACGAGGTCAAAACGCACACCGCCGTCGCCGCGGCGGTCGCGCAGGGGAGGGCAGACGCCGGAGTGGGCGTGAGGTATGCCGCGAGTTTGTACGGCCTCGACTTCATACCGCTCGGCTGGGAGCAGTACGACTTAATTGCGCGCAAGGAGGCCCTCGAGAGGGTGCTGAGAATTGCCGAAGACGCCTTGAGGAGCCTGCCGCCGGGCTACCGCGAGTACGAGTGGTCCGGGCGAGTCAAGTACGAGTCATGACTCGACGGGCCCCAGCAGCACGACCTCCACTACATCGCCCTCATCGTAACCCTCTCTGTGCTCCGGCACTATTAACAAGCCGTTACCCCTCGTGAGAGTTGAGAGAATGCCGCTCCCAGTGACCGCAAGAGGCTCCGCGTACAGCACGTCGCCCTGCCTGTAAACTCTCACGCGCACGAAGCTTCTGACGCTGACCGGCGTTACGACTCTCCTTGTGAGCACAGCTCTGACCACAGGCACCGGGTCCTCTCTCGCGCCGACCATCCTCAGCACGACGGGCCTGACTAAGACCTCGAAGCCCACGACGGCAGCCACGGGGAGGCCGGAGAGCATAACGACAGGCTTTCCCCTCACGATCGCCGCGCTGTTAGGCCTCCCGGGCCTCGCCGCTATGCCGTGGACGGCAACCTCGGGGCCCAGCCTCATCACGGCGCTCACAACGCGGTCGGCCTCTCCCACGGACACGCCGCCGGTTGTGATCACCAGGTCAAAGCGCCCGAGCGCGCGCTTCACGGCCTCGCCGATCTTCTCTTCATCGTCAGGCACGAGCCCCATGTAGTGCGCTTCCACGCCCAGTTCGCGCAACAGCGCGGTTACCACGTGACGCGTGCTGTTGATAACCTTGCCGGGCGGCGGTGGCGCTTCGTCAAGCTCCACGAGCTCGTCGCCTGTTGATATCACCGCCGCCCTGACCCTGTACACGTGCACGTACCTGATACCCGCCGACGCCAGCACGCCCACATCCCACGGCCTTATCCTCCTTCCCCGCCTCAGTACGACCTCTCCCGCCTTTATGTCCTCGCCGCGCCTCGATACGCAGTAAAGCTGCGGGACGGGGCGGTAGACCTCTATAAACTCCCCCCTCGCCTGCGCCTCCTCATAGGGAACGACGGCATCCGCGCCCTCGGGGAGCGGCGCGCCAGTCGCTATCTCCACTGCCTCCCCGGGGCCGAGGCGGCCGCCGTGCGCGCGCCCCGGGAGCGACTTCCCGGCCACTCTCAGGATGGCTGGATTTGTCGGCGACGCGCCGAGCGTGTCGGCCGACCTCACGGCGTAGCCGTCAAACGCGGCCCTGTCAAACGGCGGCACGTCTACAGGAGATGTGACGTCTCTGGACGCGTAGAGGCCGAGCGCGTCGCTTGCTGCCACGAGCTCCTC
>JAJHRB010000075.1 GCA_020833025.1 Thermoproteaceae archaeon
GTCTACCTCGACGAGCGCGCCCCGCCAATGGGACCCGCGGCACCACTGCTCTCGCTCAGGCTCTGCGGCGAGCCAAAACTAGACCGCGCGGTTGAGAGGGCCTACGGCGACCGCGACCTCAAGGCGCGCGACGCCGTCGTGCTGCTGTACCGCTCGGGGCTCGGCGTCGAGCTCATCTCCAGGGCTCTCAGCGTCGGCGCGCTGGGCGCTAGACGCCGCAGGCTCGTCCCCACGCGCTGGGCGATCACCGCAGTCGACAAGATAGTCTCGGACTACCTGGTGGATAGGGTGAAGCAGTTTGGCGTGATAGACGGCTACTACCTGTACGCACGGCGGGCTCCCGGCAACCTCTTCGTCGCGCTGCTCGCGCCGTCTAGGTGGGCGTACGAGTGGGGCGAGGCATTCGAGCCGTTCACGGTCTGGAATCCCGGCCCCCGCCTCGCCATAGAGACAGACTACGAGCTTTACGGCGGCCGCGGCGACTACCCGGAGATTGGGGGCTGTTACTACGCGGCAAGGCTGGCGGTGGCTGAGGCTCTCCACGCCGCGCGCAGGCAGGCAGCCGCGGTGGTCTGGAGGGAGGTGTACACCGGCTTCACGGTCCCGACCGGCGTGTGGTGGGTCAGGGAGAACGTCAGGGCAATGTTCAGGGAGAGGCCGGCTCGTTACGACACGCTGGAGGGCGCGCTCAGCGCGGCCGGGCGTGTCCTGAAGGTGCCGCTCGAGAGGTGGCTGTCAGAGTCAAGGCTCATTCACGTCCTCAAGTCGAGGCTGCTTTAACCGCGGCGCTCACGCGCTGTACAGGAGGATCCCGCCGCGCCTGGCGAGCTCCAGCAGCCTGCTCGCGATGTACGCAATCACCTCCTTGAGGTTCCTCTCGTTGTCAAAGCTGCTGGCTATTCTGGCCAGCTCGTCGCGGCTCGCCCCGCGCAGCTCTCTCGCGAGCTTCACCATGCTCGGCACTGCCCTCACGACGTTGTCCACGATCGTTATGCTGGCCGCGCGGGCCGTCCTCGACAGCGGGTTTAGGTCTATTGCTATCACGGTCTTGCCCATTTTTCTCAGGGCCTCCGTCCTGTCGCCGTCCTCGAGCGGGACCAGCACCACGTCTGCGGCGTAAATGCCCCTGCACGATACCCTGCGCCTCTCGCTGAAGAGCTCTGGTATCGTGCACGAGGCGTCGCTGCCCACTCCCAGAACCTCGCCGGCGCCGTGCTCCACGAGCACTCTCGCTATCGCCTCCTCGCGCTCTCCCGTCCTGTAGAAGAGATTGACCTCCAGCTTTGCATTGACGCACCTGGCCAGCTCTACTATCTCGCGCGGCACGAGCGCTGCGACATTGCCGTTGACCGAGATCACGGGGTGCCTCGCCAGCAGCAGTGCCGCGACAGCCGCCCTCTCTGCCTCGAGCGCCGGCGGTATCGTGGTCTCGCCGAGCAGGTAGTCAAAGCACTCGCCGCGCCCGTGAGCGATCAGCCCCTGCGGCACTACATAGCCCTCCCGGAACCCCTCCACGAGCCTCTCCCGCGCGAGCAGGGACTCCCTGCGCGGGTGGCTGGGCGGGATCCGCACGCGCAGCGCCGCGCGCGAGCTAATATCATTTTCCCGGCGCCGCGCAGCCGTGGAGGCTGTCGTCGACGTCCCGCTCCACGTCACGAGCATGTGGGTGCCTGTCTACACGAGCGACCCGCTCACCACGGGGTCGCTCGGCGCCGGGGTAGTGCTGAGGCCCGGCGTCCGCCTCGTCGTGAGGCCCGGCGGCAGATGCAACGTCGCAATAGCGTGCGAGGCCGTGAGCAGGATCGGCGTGACCGCGTCTGTCAGCTACGCCTCTCCCGTCGAGCTCGGCGTCGGGTACGGCGTGAGCGCCGCGCTGGCTCTCGGGGCCGCCGCGGGCGCGGCGGCGCTTGCCGGGAGGTCAATTCTGGACGCGGCGAGGGTGGCGCACGTGATCGAGGTCGAGAACAAGACGGGGCTCGGCGACGTAATAGCCGAGTACTACGGCGGGGGCGTGGAGGTCAGGAGGGCTCCCGGCCCCCCGGGCGTGGGGGCAATAGACAGGATACCGTACCCCGATGACGCCGCGGTGCTGGCAGCCGAGATAGGCCGGGAGCCGACGGCGGCAATGCTGGAGAGGCTCGCGGGCAGGCTGGGCGAGGTCGGCCGCGCGCACCTCGCGAGGCTTCTCGGCGATCCGACTTACGAGAACTTCGCTGAGCTGAGCACGCGCTTCTCGAGGGAGGTCGGGTTCTTGACGGGAGATGTAGAGGCTAGGGCGGGGCGGTGCGGCCGGTACCTCGACGGCTACTACGTCAAGAAGGGCGCGTTCGTGGCGCTGACGCGCGAGGACGAGGCGGAGGCAGCCGCGGCGTGCCTGCAGAGCGCCGGCATTCCGGTAAGGAGGTTCTTGCTGTCGGGTGAGGGCATTAGGATTCTCTTGAGCGGCCGCCGGCGCCGCGAGAGAACCTGAACTCTAGCGAGTGCCTCGCTAGCTCTTGCTCCACGTAGTCGCGGTTCCTCTTAAGCAGCTCGTTCACCACGCTCAGGTACCTCGCAGCCCTGACGGCATCCGGCTCTATCTCGACGAGCTCCGCGCCGTTCACGAGGACGAGGTGCCTCTTGTTTACCCTCTCGCCGAGTATGTACTCGGCCTCGTTAGCCGCGGCGTGGAGGGCGAGGCAGTGCGGGCTCCCGTCCACCGTCACGATGACGATCTCTCCCGGCCTCGAGCTCCTGATGATGCTGGCGAGCTTCCCGTAATGCGCCGCCGGCTCGCGCTCGGGGCACGCGAGGAGCGCGACCGCGTCTCTGCTGACTCTCTCGAACACCTCGCGGTTCACGTGGGGCAGGCACGCCGACGCTATGACGAGCTTTCTACTGTGCAGGATTGGTGCCTTCACCCAAGTGCTGAGCAGGTAAGGGCGTGGCTCCTGGCAGCGCATTCAGGCTACTGCCGCGAGGCCCCGGCTGCCCTCCTCGCCTGTTCCGCCGCCATCATCACAGGGCAGTAGCCGCCGCACATAGTGCACGCCTTGACCCTCGGCTGGCCGAACTGCGTGTATACCCTGTAGGCGCTCTCGGGATCTATAAGCCTCGAGATCACCCTGTCCCACATCATCTTGCCGCGGTACGCGCTGACCTCGCCGTCCCACTTCCTGGCCCTTGCGCCCAGCTTGACCACGTCCGCCACGTGAGCCGCTATCCTGAACGCAATCGCGCCCTCCTCAACCTGCTTGACGTTCGGCAGGCTGAGGTGCTCCGCCGGCGTTATGTAGCACAGCAGGTCGGCTCCGGCAGCCCCAGCGAGCGCCGCGCCGATGGCGCCGGCAATGTGGTCGTAAGGGGCCGCGACGTCGGTCGGCAGCGGGCCTAGCACGTAGTACGGCGCGCCGCCGGTCAGTCTCTTCACGAGCCTCACGTCCCAGACTATCTCGTCCAGCGGCACATGCCCCGGCCCCTCGACCATCACTTGAACGCCGGCCTTTAGCGCGCGCTTGACGAGCCTCGCCGTCTCCAGGAGCTCGGCGATGTGCAGCTCGTCGTGGCTGTCGGCGAGAGCCCCGGGCCTCAGCGCGTCGCCTATTGATATCACCGCGTCGTACTCCCTGAAGAGCTCGAGGACGTAGTCCCACCTAGCGTGCAGCGGGTTTTCGGCGTTGTTGCAAAGCATCCAGCCCACCATCATGTCGCCGCCTCTCGACACTATTGGAATCAGCCTGTCGCTTCTCAGCGCCTTCAGTGCGAGCTCCCTGGTGACTGCCGCGTGGAGCGTCATGAAGGCAACGCCGTCCTTCAGATGCCTCTCGATCGTGTCAAAGAGGTCGTCCTCCGTGAAGTACGCGCCCCCGCCCCTCCTGGCTGCCTCCACGAACGCCTGATACACCGGAACGGTCCCCACGGGCAGGCGCGACTCGCGGATTATGGCCCTGCGTATCTCGTCGAGGTCGCCGCCCACCGAGAGGTCCATGAGCGTGTCGGCCCACTTGCCCGCGACTTTCACCTTCTCCAGCTCCATCTGCAGGTCCACGACCTCCGTGGACGTGCCGACGTTAACGTTGACCTTGGTAGTGAGGCCGAGGCCCACGCAGGCAGCCCTCTCCGGCTCTCTCAGCGACCGGATCAATATGGCGCGGCCCGACGCTATCCTGCGCGCGAGCCTCTCCGGCGGGACTCCCTCGCGCCCGGCCGCGAGCTTGACCTCTTCCGGCACTCTACCCTCCCGCGCCTCCTCGATCAGAGTCCTGGCCATCGGAGCGCGCGCGCCCCGCGTATATAAGCAAGTCGCCGCGCGCCGATACTTTTAAAGCCGGGCGCGGGGCCGCGCGTGGACGACATCGAGCGCCTACTGCGCAAGAAGGCCCTCGAGCTAGCGGGGAGAGGCGGGGGCGCGAGGTGCTGCGTCGTGAGCTACGCCCCCGGCCACGTGATAACCAGCGAGGCCCAGCTCAAGAACGCAATAATGGGCTGCAGGGTCGCGCTCCTCCTGTTCTTCGGGAGGCTGTGTCCCCTCTGCCACGCGTTCGAGCCGGTGTTCAGGCAGGTCGGCGAGATGTACCGCGGCATGGCCAACTTCGTGAGGGCGGACATCGAGGAGTTCTACTATCTTGCCGACGCGCTGGGCGTCGCTGGAACGCCCTCCGTGGCTGTCTTCATCGACGGGCGGCCCGTCGACGTGGTGCCCGGCCCGGTGGGCGCGTCGCAGCTCAAGTCTCTGGTGGAGTCAGCGCTGAGGTACGCCGGCTGCCTGAAGGGCTAGCCCCGCGCCGGGCGCGTCACCCCCCCCCCTCCCCCGCCTCGCGCGGCCCGCCCCACGCCTCCTTGCTTGACAGGTAGCGCGCGAGCTGCTCGCGCGGCAGGACGCAGCCGTTCCTCCTCAGCCACTCGGCGAGCATGTTGAGGAGCAGCTCGGCGTTGTGCCTGCCGAGCGCCCTCTCCAGGACCTCCAGCGCGCGCCACGGCT
>JAJHRB010000020.1 GCA_020833025.1 Thermoproteaceae archaeon
CTGCATCACATGCGCGGCCTGACGAGCATGGAGATAGCGATAATCGTCGGCATAATACTGGTGATAGCGGTCGCGGTTGGCTGGTGGCTCTACACGACGGCAGGCGCAGCCATGACCGGCCAGCCGAGGCTCAACGTGGTCACCGCCGAGGTCACGGCTAACGACAAGATGCTCACGCTGGTGATGGTCAATCCCGGGCCGGTCGACGCGCAGATAAGCGCGGTGGAGCTGGCCGGGCAGACCGTCAGCGGCGACGGCATAACGTGCGAGGGGCAGAACGTGCAGGGCCTGGTCGTAAAGGTCGGCGCGCAGGCAACGTGCACCGCGACTTTCAGCGGTCTCACGATGGCGCCGGGCACGACGCTGAGCGGCCGCGTGATACTCGCCGGCGGCCAGAGCTTCCCGTTCACGGCGGTAGTCAAGCCGGGCACGACGTCTACCACGACAACAAGCGAATAAGCCTCCCAAGCGCGCAGGAAACCTCTTGTTTTCTGTGTTTTCCATGAACTCCCCCGAGAGGCACGCCCTCGTGCTCGCCGCGCTCCTGCTGGCCGCGCTAGCGGCCCTCGCAGGCGCCTGCCTGATCCCGGCGGAGTCCGGCGATGTATTCTACAGGGCGGCTCCCGGCTCGGTCGGCGCGATCGGCGCCGACGGGAGGGAGCTCTGGTCGCAGGGCGCCGCCTACCCGCTGATCGCAGCCGACAGGGCGGGCAGGTGCATCGCGGTCGCCAACAGGCCGTACGCGTACGACGTGAGGGTCTGGAGGCACGAGGCGCAGGTGTCGGCGCCGGTCCAGCTCAGGCTCTCCGACGAGCTCGTCAGCGCGCTGAGGCAGTACGGAGTCCAGCTGCCGCAGACCGTGATGGTAGTAATGAACCTCTCGCTGCCGCTGCCTCCCGTCGTCTTCGCGTCGGTTTACAAGACGTCAGTGCTGTCGCTCCACGCGCCTGGCGGCTACCCGCTGTGGGCCCTCAACCTCGGCCCGCGCGCCAACGTGACAGCGCTCGCGACGGACTGCGACCGCGTGGCCGCCGGCACGGCGGCAGGCGACGTGTACGTAGTCCGCGGCGGCGCCGTCGAGGCCGCCGTCAGGCTCGGCTCGCCGGTCGCGGCCGTGGCGGTCGGGGCGGGCGCGATTTACGCCGGCACCGAGGGCGGCGGGATTTACGCAGTGACGGCAGCTGGAACCACAAAAATTGCCGAGTGTGGCGGCGCCGTCTACGGGCTGTACGTGAGCGCCGGCGGAATGCCTGTCGCGCTCTGCTTCGAGAAGCGCGAGAGGCCGTACCTCCGCGTCTACCCCCACGGCATCACGCTACAGGACCCCGTCCTCGTCGCCTACAGCACAGACGCGCCGAGGCTGGCGTTCGCGGCGAGCCAGGACGGCAGGTGGCTCTTCGTCGGCACCGCGGACGGGGTGGTGGCCATCAGGGAAGGCAGGATTGCGTGGCGGCGGCCACTGCCCGCCCCGCCGACTGCAGTGGCGTCCTCGTGGAACGGCTCCGTCGTCGCAGTCGGCACGCTCGCAGGCCACCTGCTCGTGTTTAAAGACGGCGTTCCCGTCCTGAGGACCGACCCGATCTCCGCGTACCTCCTCGCGAGGAACGCCACGGCGGTCGAGGAGGCCGTGAGGGCAGTCAGGCCTGTCACTTCAGTCGCAGTGTCGTTCGACGGGAGGGTCATTGCCGTCGAGACGTGGGACTCAGTCCGCGTCGTGCTCACGGCGAGAGTGCCTTATGCCGTGGAGGCCCCGGATGAGTGCCTGCCCGCCGAGGCCGCCGTGATTGCGGGCGACGCCGCCTACCTGTACGCGCTTGATAGGTCCGGCGCGCTCTACGTGCCCTACGGCAGGGTCTCGGTGCGCCCGCTGTATAGGTACCTCGACGGGGCCCGCTGCCGGCCGCTCCAGAACATCACGCTGGCGGTATTCGGCGATGTTCTCGAGCCTGTCAGGATACGCTACGTCAAGGAGTACCGCGTTGCGCTGTCGCCGCCGGGCCTCGTCAGGGGGCCCGAGTGGGCCTCCGGCGCTGTGACGGTGTACGCCCAGACGCCGGTGCCCGTCCAGACGGCGGGGCCCGCGCAGGCCAGGCTCGCGCTCGCCGGCTGGAGGGTCAACGGGAGGCCTCTCAACTTGACTCTGCCGGCCCTCACTGTCAGCGTGGCTGGGCCGACGCTTGTCGAGGCGCTGTACAGGGTGGAGGCGCCCGAGCACGTCCAGCTCGACGAGGGCAGCAGGCTCAGGCTCGACCACGTCGTCGTCCTCGACGCGTCCGGCAGCCCGGTCGCGTCGGGCAGGGCGCCCGTGATATCAGCGTACCCCGTCACCGTCGTGGCGAGCTACGTGAGGCAGTTCAGGGCGTCGACGAGGTGGCCCGCGCGGGTCAACGGCAGCCAGAGTGCGTGGGCGGACGCGGGCTCCCGCCTGGTCTTCGAGGCGCCGGACGTCGACTTCGGCAACGGGACCCGCCTCTCGTTCAGGAGGTGGGCGGAGACAGGCGAGAGGTCCCGCGTCGTTGTGATGACCGCGGACGCGCCTGTCTCGCTGACGCCCGTCTATGCCGTCGAGTACAGGGTGTGGGTCCGGCCGCCGGCGCGCGTCGTCGAGCCGCCGAACGCCACGTGGGTCGAGCGGGGGTCCCTCGTGAGGGCGGCCGCGCCGCAGGTCCTGGAGGAGGCCGGCGGCGTCAGGGTAGTCGTCGATAGGTGGGCCGTGAACGGCGAGGTCAACGCGTCGCTGGCAGGGCCGTCGGCTGCCGTGCGCGCCCGCGGCCCGCTCAACCTGACCTTCACGACAAAGCGTCAGTACCTCGTGACGCTGGTCTCGAGGTACGGCTCGGTGCCCGGCCGGCTGTGGGCGGACGAGGGCACCGCGCTTTACGCGGCGCCAGTGCCTCAGGACGTCTGGGACCCGCCGCCGCTCCACTGGGTCTTCTCCGGCTGGCGCGACCTGTCCACCGGCGCCGTCGCCCGCACGCCCGTCATAACGAGGCCCGCAACGTACGAGGCTGCATGGTCTCTCGACCCGGTCCCGCTCGCGGCAGTGGGGGGCGCCGCGGGCGCTGCGGGGGCGCTGGCGTGGCTGAGGAAGAAGGGCAGGCTCACGCTCAGGAGGGGCGCCGTGGCTGAGGAGGAGCTCGCCTAGCGCGGCAAGTAGTACGCTATCTCGACCCCGTCGACGCAGAACTTGACCATTCCCGGCGTGAGGTCAGGGCAGCCGAGCCTGTCCAGCTCGACGCTCTCGGCCGGCAGGGGCTGCGGCGCGGGGGGCTCGGGAAGCGGCGGTATCACCTCTGGCAGGCTCGCCGTCGTTATGTAGCTCTCGCCAGGCCCTATCACGATCGTGTAGCTGCCGAGCCCGAGGTCGTCTGCCATCCTCCTGGCCTCGACGAGCGTCTCCAGCACGGACGAGAGCGCGAGGTAGAGGTGGCCGAGAGTGCCGAGCGCTATCGAGTACTCGCCGGCCCGGCTGCGCGCGAGGGCGAGCGGCGCGGCCTCGATGTGCGGCAGGAGGGACCTGACGCGCCAGATAAGCTCGCCGACGCTGGAGGAGCTGGCGACGATCACGGCTACAGTATCACCCTCACCCTCTTCCCCTCAAGCACCTCGACGTATACCTCCTCGTCGGGCCCGAGCACTCTCAGCAGCACGCCCTTCACTCGCTCGCCCACTTGGAGCTCGGCGACCCGCCTCTTGACGAGGCCCCTCACGGCACCACGACCACCTCCCTCCCCCTGAAGATCACGTAGACGTCGCGCGGCATCTTCCTCAGCAGCCAGAGCGGCACGCCGGCGGGTCTCGGCGGCCAGTAGAAGTTAACCCTAGCGCCCCTGACGGCGACGGGCTCGGCGCCGTGCCTCCTCAGCTGCCTCAGCGCCTCCTCGACCGCCTCTACCAGCTGCACCTGCGAGGTGTGGACTATCACGAGCCCTGTCGCGTAACGGAGAATTTAACTATAATAAACACATAACACTCACGTGGACGTCCTGAGGCTCACGGCCTCCGCCCTCCTCGCCCTCGGGGAGGCAGACTTCGAGGACATCTACGCGCTCGTGTGCGTCGCGGCCAGGGAGCTCGGCGCGAGGGCCCCCGGCCGTGAGGAGGTCAGGGCGGCGCTCGAGGAGCTGGCGAGGAGGGGCGCGGCGGCGAGGTGCGAGGAGATGCTGCACGACCTCTCCGGCAGTGCCGGCGAGAGGTACGTTGCGACGGAGAGGGCGAGGGAAGTCGCCGCGGGGCTCCCGCCCGGAGCCGCGATGCTGCTGGAGATGAGGTACGTCACTCCGTCCTTTTACCACCTCGTCAGGTTCGGCGCGGCGGGAGGCAGGCGCAGAGCCGCGGCGAAAGCCCGCTGAGGCGCAGTGAGCCGGCATGATATCGAGAATCCTTAGGTGGGAGCTCAGGGGGGTGTGGAGCACGGATCTCGACCCGCTGCAGTTCAGGAGGGCCGCGCTCGCGCTCGTGCGACTCGGCCTCGCCGCCCTTGCCGCCGGCGCGGCGCTCGCGCTCGCGGGCCTCCCGCCGGCCCCCCTGATAGCCGCGGGGGGCGCGCTGCTGCTCCTGCTGCCGAGGATCATCATCGGGGTCAGGTCTGCCGCCGTCCGCGAGATGGTATCGGCCGAGCTGCCGTTCTTCACGGCGCTCGTGCAGATGGCATTTGCCGCGAGGGCCCCCCTCGGGCTTGTCGTAGAGCGGATGACGAGGTACAGGGAGCTGCCTGGCGTCAGGGCGCTCGCGCTCGCGGCGTGGAACAACTCGAGAATGCTGGGCCTAGAGCCGTTCGACGCGCTGAAGCGCGCCGTCGAGAAGCTGGCGCCCCAGAAGCTGGTCTACCGCTTCAACTCCCTCTACACGGCCATGAGAATCGGCGAGGACGTCATGGCTAAGCTCTCGCTATACATGGACATGGACTTCGCCGAGTTCTCGGCGGGCATGCAGAGGAGGATGGACAGGCTCACCTCGCTCATATCGGCGCTGGTCGTCGGCATGGCCATGCTCTCCGTGACCGCAGCCGTAATAGGCAGGGGGAGCCCCGCCATGGTGGTGCTTGTGGGCGGCATGCTCCCTGCAGTTCTCGGCATTGTGCTGTCCCTGGCCATAAACATCCCGCTCATGAAGATGGAGCTGAGGGCAGTCCCGCTCGCGGCGGCCGCGGCCTCTTGCGCCGCGATGGTGGCCGCCGGGCTCCTGTGGCAGTCGCCGTACGCGCCGCTCCTGCCCGCGGGAGTCGCGCTCGCAGGGTGGGCCGCGACGAGGGGCGTGAGCCAGAGGGCTCTCGAGAGGGGGTTCATGGACTTTGTGTACACCGTCTTCGACGAGCTGAAGAGAACGCCGTCCGTCTACCGCGCGGTTGAGAACGCCGTGACCTTCGGCGACTACGGCCCCTTCAACGCGAGGGCAGCTGCCGTCCTCAACGCGCTCAGGGTCGGGGACAGCAGGATAGAGGACGTGGCGCTGAGGGGGCTCCAGCCCGTCTCCTCCGTCGTCCTCAGGATGCTCTTCGACATCCACAGGCTCGGCACGCTGCCGCGCGGGACCGTAGACCAGCTGCAGAACTTCGTGCTGAAGCTCTTCGAGTACAGGTCAGAGCTCGAGAAGGCCCTCGGCGTCGCCCGCCTCCTGGCCCTCGCCGGGGCTGCAATGGTGGCGTTCGTCAACGCCGCGATGCTCCAGCTGGCCGCAGCCCTCTCGAAGATCTCGGCCGGCGCGCAGCTCGCGGGAGTCGGGACGGGCGCCCTCTACGCGTCAATCGGCATGATGGGGGCGGGCTACTACGTGCTCTTCAGCAAGATAGGCTTCTCGACGAGAAGCGGCCTGCTCTACCTCGGCCTCCTCTTCCTCGCGGTGCTCGCCGCAGTGACCGCGACGGGGGCCCTGCTTAGAGTGTAGCCGTGCTGGGCTTCAGGATAGAGCCCTGCAGGGGGAGCGCCGTCGAGGAGTACGCCTCGGAGGGAGCCCGCGTGAGGATATACAGGGAGGGCGGGGGGTACTGCTACGCCGTGGAGTACGCGTTCCCGTACCTGGAGGCCGTCGGCGAGTACGTCTACAAGGTCGTCGAGTACCTCACGGCGCACCAGCTGGTGAGGCCGAGCATCACGAGGGACGAGCTCGGCAAGCTGGTAGACATGGCGGTGAGAGAGCTGGGAGTGCCGAGGCAGCTCAGGGCCGCTGTGAGGTACTTCGTGCAGCTAGAGGCGGCCGAGTACTCGTACCTGACGCCCCTGCTCTACGACACCAGGCTCGAGAACGTGAACATAAACGGCGTCGACGTCCCGATATACGTCGACCACAGGGACTACGGGTACAACCTGAGGACGAACATCGTGCCCGCCAGCAGGGAGGCGCTCGTAAAGATAGTCGGGAGGGTCTACGCGGAGACGGGCAGGCCGCTGAACGAGCAGTACCCCATTCAGGACACTTACGTCAGGCTGAGAAACGGCGCGCTCCTGCGCTTCGCGGCCGTGATATCGCAGAGAGTTGCCAGGAACCCGCCCTACGTCTCGGTGCGCATCCAGCCGCCGAGCCCGATATCTCCCACCGAGCTGGTGAGGAGGAGGACGGTCTCGCCCCTCGCCGCGGCCTACCTGTGGTACCTCCTCGAGCACTACAAGTCAGTAATGATAATAGGCGGCACCGCGAGCGGCAAGACGACGCTGCTCAACTCACTGCTGCTGCTGCTCCCGCACAAGCGGCTGGCAGTGGCTGAGGAGACGCCAGAGATAAGAATGCCGCCGAGCTACCAGAACGCTGTCATGCTCTTCACGTCGCCAATGTACGACTACATGAGGGGGCTCCCGGGCTCTGAGTCTGCCATATACCTGATAGACCTGGTGAAGTACATCCTCAGGGCAAGGCCGGACATTGTCGTGATAGGGGAGAGCCGCGGGCGCGAGGTGCACGAGCTCATACAGGGAATACTGGTCGGGCACGGCGGCGCGACGACATTCCACGCAGAGGACGTCGTGGAGGCCCTCGTCAGGCTCACGGGCGAGGCAATCGGCGTCTCGCCGGACCAGCTCTCTGCGTTTCACGTGATAGTGACCATGAAGAAACTTGAGCGGGGCAGGCGCGTCGCGTCAATAACAGAGCTCGTGTGGCTTAGGGCGCACCCGCTCAGCGCGCCGGCAAAAATTACAGTGAGGGGCGAGGAGTTCGGCCTCGTCACCGTTGGCTGGTACAACCAGCAGACGGACGCCGTGGAGGTAGACCTGAGGCGCTCGTTCTGGCTGCAGAGGCTCGGGGGGCACGACGAGGTGCTGAGGAGGGCAGAGCTCCTCGCCGCGCTCGCCGACAGGGGCATCGTGGGCGCGGAGGAGGTGGGGGCGGCGGTCAGGAGGTACTATGATCAATTACGGAAGCCCTAGGGAGCTAGCCGAGGCTATAAGGCGGGAGGTCGAGCTGCTGGAGTCGCTCAGGGGGCTCGACAAGAGGCTCGACGCGTTCATAAAGAGACGCGTCGGGCTCCTCAAGGCCTGCCTGGCGAGAGTGGAGGGAGCGCCCCACGGAGTCTACCAGCTCGTCGCAGTGGACTCCTGCGAGCTCGTGCCGGTATGATCGACGCGCTCGTTGCGGCGGCCCTCGGGGCCGTTTACGCGCTCGGCGGGGCCCTCATTAGGGACTTGAGGGCCCTCGCGATCTTCACCTGCCTGGCGTGGGCGGCGGCCTTCCTGACCGCGCTTCTCTGCTCAATGCCCGCGGCCGTGCTGAGCGTTGCCGGGCTGGCGAGCGCCGCGGTCAAGATAGGCAGGGCTAAGAGACACGCCATAAAGAGAGTGCTGCGCGTGTACAAGTCGCTCGCGAGGCTCGTGAGGCTTGAGGAGAGCGTCGCGGGCGTGCCGGAGAGGATACTCGACGTGATTCCTGCAGGCACGGTCCGGCGGGTGCACCCGAGAGTCGTGGAGGCTCTGCGGGCCGCCCAGCGCGCTGCCGCTGCAGGCTACGCGGTCGAGCTGCCCAAGTGGGCGAGGCAGGTCTCGTGGTACCTGTCAGTGATAGGCCCGGAGCTGAAGGCGGAGAGGGCGCTCGTGCTGGGAGAGCACGAGATAGTAGAGCTGCAGCGCTAGCGCCGAGCTCGTGATAGGGGCCGTCGCGGCGCGATGCGGCACCCGGAGTTACGGGCACTGGGGGCACAGTCCCAGTCTCTTCATCCCCGCCATAAGTGACGGGACTTTCAGTCGTAACGTGAAATTGGTGCGGCGGCCGGGATTCGAACCCGGGACCAACGGCTCTCCCCGCCGGGAACGTGGGAGTGCGGCGCGTGCGCGTGGCCGCCATCCTAGACCAGGCTAGACTACCGCCGCCGTGTTCAGTCGCGGGGTCTCCTTAATAAGCTTTTAGCGGGCCGGGACGCGGCTTAGGGGCGTGCCGCGGCCGCCGCTTTTTGTCTCCCGGCTCTAGGCAGTCTTGCTCTCGCTCGGCCTCGCGCGACTGCCGCCCCTGCCGCTCGCGCTGGCGCCTGCGGCGCCTCCGTCCGGCGCGCCTTGGAGGCGGCCGGCAGTAAGGCAGCTGGTCGTCATGGAGCGCAAGCAGCTTCTCGAGTGTGCAAGGCGCTTTGAAAGCGTGTAGTGGGACTCCGGCGCTGCGGCCGGCCTAGCTTAAGTACTTCCTCGGGTCGACAATCTTGCCCTCGAGCGCCGCCGCAGCAGCAGTAGCGGGGCTTGCCAGGTATATCTTGGCGTCCGGGTGGCCCATCCTCCCCCTGAAGTTCCTGTTGCCCGTCGAGACAACGACCTCGCCGGGCCCGGCGACTCCGAAGTGCCCGCCGATACAGGGGCCGCACGTGCTGTGCGTGACCGTGCACCCAGCCCTGACTAGCACGTCTATGTAGCCGAGCTCTAGCGCCCTGAGAAACGCCGAGCGGCTGGCCGGTATCACTACGCACCTGGCCCTGGCGCGCCCCCGCTTGAGGACTCTCGCCGCGATCTCGAGGTCTCGCAGCCTGCCGTTCGTGCACGAGCCTATGAAGACCTGGTCCACCTCGACTCCCTCGACCTCCCTCACGGACTTGACGTTGTCGACACTGTAGGGCGCTGCCACCAGAGGCTCGAGGCCGCCCAGCTCGACCGTGTACCCGTCCGCGTGGCCGCCCAGCTCCAGCCGAGGCGGCGAGTACTGAACTCCCCTCTCCCTCAGCAGGTACTCGGCGGTGACCGCGTCGGGCACGAACATCATGGCGTCCGCGCCCAGCTCCACGGACATGTTCGCAATGGTGGCCCTGTCGTCCATCGGCAGTGCCTTCGGGTCGCGCACGAGGACCTCGACGGAGTAGCCGTTGAGCCCCTCAGCGCCGAAGTGTCCGAGCAAGTACAGCGCCACGTCCTTCCCGGTCACCCCGCGCGGCGGCGAGCCCTCCACGTCCAGCCTGAAAGGCGCCGGGAAGACGAGCCAGGCCCTGCCGAGCTTGAGCGCTGCCGCTATGTCGGACGCCCCGAGGCCCTGCGCGAATGCCCCGACGGCGCCGGCGGTGCACGTGTGGGAGTCCGCGGCAAATATTACGTGCTCGGGCATCGCGTACCTCTCCAGCACCAGCTGGTGGAGCACCCCGTCGCCCACGTCGTGGAAGTGCGGCAGCCCGAGAGACCTGGCATGCCTCCTGATGTAGGCCATAATCTCGGCGGCCCTCTGGCTGGGCGGCGGCGAGAGGTGGTCGAACGCGACGACGACGCGCTCCCTGTCGAAGACCTCGACGCCGCCCATGCTCTCGAGAATCTCGAGCACGTGATAGCCCGTCAGGTCGTGGAAGCCGACGAGGTCTGGAGCGAGCTCGACGACATCTCCGGGAGATGGCGCGCGTCCCAGCTTTTTCTTGAACACGTGCTCGGACCACGTCGGCATTGCGCGCGGCCGCGCCGCTCAATTTAAGCTGTGCTGGGCGTGCCGGGCTTTTTAGCGGCCGCCGCGCTGCCGGTCTCGTGATAAGGCGCTTTCTAGTGATAACCTCGGCGCGCAAGTTCCAGGAGCTCCCGCACGTGCACGCGAGGATACTCACGGCAGCGCTACTCCTCTCCCGCGGCGTCAGGCACGACGCCGAGGCGGTCTTCTACCTGAAGGACGAGGACAAGACCGTGAGGGTCGTCGGGAGCAGGGTCAGGAGGCTGTTTCCCGACGAGGACTCGTCTATCGGGTTCCTGAGGAAGGCCCTCACGAGAGGGGGGCAGGCGGGCGTTATTGTCAGGAGGGGGGCCAGGGACTTGCTGGCCGGCACCGCTATAGGGCCGGGCGGCAGGAAGGCGTGCATCCCGCGGCCGCCGTTTACCTACGTCGTGAGGTTCGAGGACCTCCCGCTCGACGTCAACTGCAGCGCCGGCCTGGAGGACCTCCCGCCCCACCACCAGGTCGTTGTGGTTAACGTGACGGCGGATAGGGTGCTGCGCGGGCTCGACGCCTTGATGCCAAATGCTTAATTAGCGGCCCCGCTGCGCGCGCCGTGATGCAGAGAGCGGCACTGGCCATTGCAGTCGCTGCACTGTGCGTGAGCGCGGCCGCACTGCTGCTCGGCCCGCTCTTGAGACTGCCCGGCGCCGGGGGCGCCCCCGCGGCAAAAATTGTAATCGTGCCTGTCAATTTCGTGCTGCAGAGCCCGCATGCTGACGAGCTCGTCAGTGCGCTGCTCAGGCTGTCGCAGAGGGACGACGTGGCCGGCGTGATACTGCTGGTGAACACCCCGGGCGGCACGGTGCCGGCGACAGAGGCGCTTTACGCGACTCTGAGGGGCCTCAACAAGGTAAAGCACGCCGTCGTTGCGGGGATGGCGGTGTCGGGAGGGTACTACGTCGCAGTCGCCGCGGACAGGATCTACGCAACGCCCTCGAGCTTCGTCGGCGGCGTGGGCGCGATAGCGGTTCTCTGGCCCGACGAGTACCTCTACGACATTCCCGACTACGTGTACACGACGGGGCCCCTCAAGTACCACGGCAAGGAGCTAGTTGACCTCTACAGCGACGTTGACAGAATCGCGGAGAACTTCCTGAGCGCCGTCGTTGAGAGGCGCGGCGACAGGCTCAGGGCGGGCCCCGAGGTGCTGAGGTCCGCTGCGCTGTTCACGGCGTCTGAGGCGCTCGAGCTGGGCCTCGTCGACGCCATCGGAGGAGTCTTCGACGCTGCGAGGGACATGGCGAGAGAGCTCGGCCTCAGTAGGTATGCGCTTGTGGAGCTCGGCGAGCTGCTCGGGGAGAACATAACGGGCGCCCGCGAGGGGGGCTCGTGGCGCGTGCCGCTCTCGCGCCTGCTGAGCTCCTCGCCGCTCCCCGTGTTCTACATACACCCCGCAGCCCTTGAGCTCGACGTCGGCGGCGCGCAGCAGGCGGGCATCGCGCCGCAGGCGCCGCAGGCCGGGAGGCCCTACGTCGTTCTCGACATGTCGCACGACAACATGATCCCGAGGGGCTTTATCGAGGTCTTGAGGGCCGAGCTCGCCAGGAGGGGGCTAGTGCTTGCCGCGGCGACGAGCGAGAGCTCGCTGGCAGAGCTCTTGAGGAACGCGACAGGCCTCGTGGTGGTCAACCCGGCGTCGCCGTTCTCCCAGCGGGCTGCCCTGGCCGTGATCAACGCGACCGCGAGGGGCGTGAGGGTTGCGTACTTCTACGACGTGCGCTCGAGCGCCGTGGTCGTCGTGTCCGGCTCCGCGCGAGTCGCGCCGTACTCCCACTTCGCGGCCCCCGACGCCCTCCCCATGTACTTCAACATGTCGGGTCTCAGAGCCGTCTACAACTTCACGCCGGCCGGCGCCGGCCGCGCGCTCAACTGGCAGTTCGTGGTAGCCGCGCCGCGCGCGTGCAACTGGACGCTGACGTGCAACTTGAGCAGGCTGGTTCTCTTCAGCCCCTCCGCGGTGTCGACCAACGCGCCCTGCAGGCTGGCAGTCATGGGGCGCGTGCTCGGCTACGGCGAGGGCGAGTACGCGGTGGTCGCGCAGTCTGGCAACTTCCTCTTCGTCGGCTCAGTGAGGTCCTTCACGCCCTACTTCATACAGCAGGGAGACAACAGGCAGTTCCTCTCTAGGGTCATTGACTGGCTGTCGGGCCTCTCTGGAGCAGCGCGCGGTAGAGCCACCAACTGTTCAGCTCGCTGACCAGCGCCGGGAGCAGCGACGCGGGCATTCTGGCGCCTGCCGCGCGGCGGTGCCCCCCGGCGTGAACGCCGTGCTTTCTCGCGAAGTGCCTCAGGAACTCGCTCAGGTCCAGGCTGGCGGAGCGCATGCTGACGGCACAAGTGCCGTCCCTCCTCCTCTCTGCAGCCACCCCGACCTCGACTCCCCTGAGCCCCCTGGCGAGAGTGGCGGCAAGGCCCAAGGGCCCCGGGGGGTTCACCACGTACGCGACGGCCCCGTCAACCACAGCATACTTGTCAACCCACGCGACCAGCTCCTCGTTCACTCTCGCCTGCTCCTCCGCCAGCCTCAGGAGGCAGGGTAGCGCCGACGGCGCGGCGTTCCTGGACAGGTGGTCCACGGCCGCCCTCTTGATCTCGTGGTCCTTCCGCGCCCTCTCGAGCCCCAGCATGAGCACCCCGGCCTCGAAGTACACCACTCTCTTGTCCCACATGCTCAGCGCGTCCCTCACCCACTGCGTGTCGTCGAGGTAGTCGCTAATCGCGCCGTAGAGCGCCACTCTGCTGTAGCCGGCCGGGAGCCTGCCGCCGAGCAGCCTGTACGCCAGCTCGGACGCCGACGCGCCCTCCTCGTGCACAACCTCGACGCCGGGCAGCTCGACGGAGAGCGGGTGGTGGTCGATGTACACCACGCGCCCGCCGTGCTCCATCAGCGCCTCGCTCACGTCGCGCGCGACGAGCTCGTCTATTGCAACGTCGACCACGTAGACGTCCCCGGCGGCGGCCTCCCTGAAGTCCTTGAGCAGGTCGACGGGGTGCGTGAAGTAGACGCGGACCTCGTCGTACTCCCCCGACAGCGCGGCCTTTACGATCGCCGCCGAGCACACGCCGTCCGCGTCCCCGTGGGCTAGTATTGTCAGCACGCGCGGCATACGCGCTGCCGGCTCCCGCCCCTCCGGGCTTGTTGAGGCTTATTAAACTGCCGGTGTTATGCGGGCGTGATAGAGGCGTTCGTGTTCATGAGCGTTGAGTCGGGGGCCGAGGACGAGGTGTGGGACGCCCTGCTGAAGATGCCGGAGGTCAGGGAGGTAATGCTGGTCTACGGGCCCTACGACTTCATCGTCCGCATTTCCGCGAGCACGGCAGAGGACTTGAGAAAGCTCGTGGCCGAGAGGCTGCGCAGGCTGCCCAGAGTCAGAAGCACCATGACGCTAGTGATTGCAAGGTCCGAAACAAAACAGTGAGGTCTACTGCCCCTGCGCCCTGCCTCCCTCCGCGCCCCCCTGCTCTCTCTCCTTGAGGACTCTCTCCAGCTCCCTCGCTCCTAGCGGTATTGCCGGCGGCCCCGAGTAGCCTGGGGGGTATACTATCACGGCGTTTATCTGCACTATGCCGTCAGTTATCGTGTCGCCGCGCACTAGCTTCCTCCTCCTCATCCCCCTCCTCGGCGGGCGGTAGCCGGGAGGGCCCGAGATGAGCACGTACCTCTTGACCGGGCCGGGAACGCCGGGGTGCATCGGCGCGCCCTCAATTCCGCTGCCCCCTGTTATCCTCACCTTTGCCCCCCTGGGCAGCTTGACAAACTCCCCGAGCGCCGAGCCGTCTATCTCGTCGCCTATCCTGAGGCCTATAAAGCGCTGCGCGAGCGGGTCCTTTATCTCAAACTGTCTCGCCTTGCCCGACACCGGGTCCGAGAGCACTAGCTTGAAGATGGGCATGCGGGCGTCGGGGCGGGGCCCTAAAAAGTCTTCCCGAAGGCCCGGGAGCCTCCCTGCAGCGGGAGGGAGCTGGGGGCGCGCACGTTTATTTCTGCACGGCACGCCGCGCTCGTGGAACTCGTCGTGCCGATATGCCAGCCGTGGCGCGAATTTCAGGAGGTCACGCTGGTGGTGAGGGAGGGCGGCGCGCTTGCGGTCGGCCGCACGGAGGCAGGCTTCGAGGAGAGGGGCGCGCGGCTCGAGGAGGTCGAGGAGCTGCTGGCGCCGTACGCGAGACTGTACGACAGGCTTGCCGGCAGCATAGCGCGCGCGCTGGGCGTGGAGTACAAGCCGGGCGGTGGCGACTTAATTGCGTGGCTGAGGGGGCACGTGTCGTTCCTGGACGCCGCCGGCGCGAGGTGGGGGAGGATCGTCGACTCTGCGGGGCCCTTCAGCGTCAGGCGCGAGCTCGACAGGGTCTACATTCCCTACAGCGGGCACGCGCTCACCCTCACGTACGTCGCGTACCCGTACCGAAATGCCGTCGTCGCGGCTGAGAACCGGGGGAGGGCGATTGCCATAGGGAGCGTGGTGGTCGAGTGGGGAGGCGTTAGGGTCGCGTCGGCGGGGCTCCGCACGATAGCCGGGGCCCTCCTCCTGGCGCAGGCGGCGCCCGAGCTCGCGCCGGCGCTCGCAGAGATCAGGCGGGCGCTCGGCGAGTTCGTCGCCGAGTTTAGCTCCATGTCACCCTGCCGTTAATGCTTTTAACTCGCGGCCCCAATAACTTGGACCCCCGGCGGGGGGCGCGTGGGCGGCGGGCACCGAGGCGGCACCGCCGCGACGGCGCTCTAGCTCAGGGCGACGGGTCTCGCGAGGCCCCTCTTAACGAGATCCGCCGGCCTGAACCTCAGGAGGCTGTACTCGTCGCCGCCCCCGCCGTAAACGCAGTCCTCAGCCAGCAGCTCCTCGTCGATGTAAACCGGTATGCCGAGGACAGGCGGGACTCCCCCCACCCTGTACCCCGTGACGGCCAGCACCTCCTCCGGCGCTGCCATGCGGCAGCCGAGAGACCTCACGTCAAGTCTCTTGGTGCCGCGCAGGACGTACGCCCTGTACTCGCCCCCGCACCTCACGACGAGAGTTTTAACTATCTTGCTCTCGTCAACTCCCAGCGCGCGGGCCGCCTCGCGAGCGGTGCGCACGGGAGTCTGCAGCCTGATCACCTCGCCCAACTCTTCCGGCTTCACGCGCCTCACGCCCGCGCGAGCGGCCTCGCGAGCTCCACTATTTTTGCGTAGGGATCCCCCGCCTTGACCACCGCGCTCGCGACGAGAACTCCACGCGTGCCGAGCTCCAGCGCGGCGCTGACGTCGTCCCCCGACTCTACGCCCGCGCCGGTTATCACCGCGACGTCGGGAAAGTGCGCGGACACGAGCCTCACCGACTCGGTGATGACCTCCGGCTTGTAGCGGGACACCGCCCTCCCCGTCCCTATCAGCTCTGGCGGCTCGACGGCCACGGCGTGGGGGCCCAGGGCAGCCGCGGCCAGGCCTGTCCTGGCGTCGGGGGCGCAGACGATGACGTCCAGCCCCAGCTCGCGCGCCCTGCTCACGAGCCTCGAGAGCGTGTTGAGCGCGAGGGGGGCCTCGCTGTGGTTCAGTATCACGCCGGAGGCCCCCGCTGCCTTGATGTTATCAATGGCGACGTGAGCCGTGCGGGCGCCGGGCGCCTCGGCGTCGGCCCCCTGGGCGTAAACTGGTATCTCCACGGACTGCGCCACGAGCGCAAGCTCCACGTGATTCGGGGCCACGGCAATGCTCGCGCCGAGCTCTCTGGCCGCCCTCTCAGCCGCTCTCGCTATCTCGAGCGCTCTCCTGCCGGCCGCCTCGCTGTATGCCTTGAAGTTGACCACCAGGATCGGGAGTCTCACGGCGCGCGGCGTGCCGCCGGTCAATAAATATTACTGCCCGGCCGCGCCCGGGCTCTCGAGGGCGCTCCTGAGCGCCGACAGCAGCGCATCCCTCCCCTTGAGGGCCAGATCCAGCGCAGACTCTATTTCCTGGTACGTGAAGTGGCCGGCGGTTTTCTGCACCGCGACGATCCTGTCCTGCGAGAACGTGAAGGTCACCTTCCCGTCAACGCTGAGCTCCTCCTCGAACGTCGGGTCGAGGAACAGCACGCTGCCTATCTTGCACACCGACACCGCAACAGGAGCCCTGCCGGGGTCGACCGGCATCTTTGCCCTCCTCCCGCGGTCCAGCCTCACGCCTGCCTCCTCCTTCGCGACTGCAGGCAGCTGCGCGCTCGCCAGCGCCGCGACTGCGGCGAGGTTCGCGGCGTCTGTCAGGTTGCCGTCGTCATTTATCACGCAGAGGTCGACCCACACGACGTACACCCTGCCCTGCTCTATGAATAGACTCTTGGAGTCGATGTAGCCGCAGTGCCTAATCCCCCTGTCCACGACCCTCGCGAGCTCTATGGCAAATTCATCGGGCGGGCCTATCTCGGTGTACGGCGACGCGTGAGGCAGGACCTCCGCGTTCACCACGAGAACGCCCTCGTCAGGCGCGTCCGGAAACGGCTGGCCGACGCCGACCTTAACCCCGGCCACCACGTGCGTCTTGCCCAGCCTCACCTCGGCGGAGCCGTCTGCCGTGGATATCACGCCGACCCTCACCTCCACATCCCTCAGCTGGTCGAGCCTCCTGCCGTCCACTCTGTACTTGCCCGCCACAAGCCTCCTGATCTGCTCCCGCCTGAGGTAGGAGATGAACCGCTTGCCGTACGGGCTTATTGACGCCATGGCGCCGCGCGCGGCCAGTAAATATCAGCCTCGCGCCTAGCTCCCATATACCTCCTCTGCGATTGACATGTACTTGCCCTTCAGGGCCTCGCGGGCTCTCTGGTAGACGTACTCGGCGCCCCTGACCGCGAGCTCAAGCGCCTTGAGGAACTGCTCTCTCGTCCAGGTCCCGTCGAGCTGCAGCAGCGTGAACTGCCTCAAGTTCGGCATGTAGCCCACGGGGAGATCTCCCTCGCAGTACTGGTCCTCGATCCCGCTCAGGTCGAGAACGACGGTCCCGTCCACTAGACCCGCGGACACGCCGATGACTAGATCCCTCATGTAGACGCCGGCGTCTGCCAGCGCGAGGGACGCGGCCGTGAGGGACGCGGCGCGGGTCGAGCCGTCTGCCTGCAGTATTTCAATGAACACGTCAATTCTGGCCCTCGAGTACTGCTCGAGCATCACGGCAGGCTCCAGGGCCTCGCGCAGCACCTTGCTTATCTCAATCTCGCGCCTGGAGGGCGCCGGGTTCTTGCGCTCGTCCTTCGTGCTGAACGGCGCCATGTGGTAGCGAACGCGCATGACGCCCCTGTCTGGCAGAGACAGGTGGCGCGGGTGCATCTCGCGCGGGCCGTAAACTGCCGCGACGGCAACCGTCGCGCCGTATGACACCACGGCGGACCCGTCTGCGTTGCTGACGGCGCCTACTGCAATTTTAACCTCTCTCATCTGGTCGGGCGCCCTCCCGTCCGCCCTCACCCCGTCCCTTATCAGCGGGACTGGTGGCTTCTTCACTGGCAGCGCGGCAAGTGCGCGTATTTAATGGCTCCCCCGGCGCCTGCCCGGGCAGGGCGCAAGAGTTATAGGCGCGCGCGCCCGACGTCGAGTGGCCGCGGGAGTGCGCGGGGCACGCGCCCCCGGTGCTGTCGCGCTTGCAGTGGAGAATCTCGGGCCCTTCGAGCGCGCCGAGGTGGAGCTCAAGCCCCTCACGGTGCTTGTCGGCAGGCCGGGCACTGGCAAGTCAACGCTTGCCCGCCTGGCGTGGGCCCTCGAGTCTCTCGCGTCCACTGACAGCAGGGGGATCGTCGGCAGACTGCGGGAGGTTTTCGGCGCGGAGCCGAGAGAGCTCGTGAGAGTCGGCGCCGAGCGTGCGAGAGCGGTAGTGCTGAAGCGCTGCGGGAGGCTGGAGGTCGCTATAGGCAGGAGCGTCGAGGCGAGCTCCAGCGCCAAGAGCCCGAGCTGCTTCAGGGAGGGCAGGGCGGCCGGAGTGTACCTCTACGACACCAGGGCGCTTGCGAGCCCCGCGCGGGCGCTAGAGCCGGCAGAGAGGGAAATTCTGGGCGCCGCCGCGCACTTCACGAATCTGGGGGACGCCGAGATCGAGGCTGTTAACGGCGTGCTCGGCGAGCTCGGCTGCAGGGTGGCAGTGGGCGGCGGCGGGGCGGTCTACATTAACAGCTGGAGCGGCAAGGTGCACCACCTCTACAGGGCGCCGGCCAGCGTGAGGAGAGTCGTGCCGGTCCTGCTGTCGCTCGTCGCGCCGGGGTTGAGGATTGTCTACGTCGAGGAGCCGGAGGCCGGACTTCACGCCAGGGCAGTTCTCAAGCTCGCCGAGCTCGTCGCGAGAGCGGCCGCCAGGGGGAAGAGAGTAGTCGTGACGACGCACAGCAGAGAGCTCGTCGCCGCGGCGTGCAAGGCCGCCGCGCGGGCGGCGGGAGAGCGCGGCGAGGGGGGCTTCTCGCTCGATGACGCCGCGGTTTACCTGCTCAGGACAGAGGGGGGCAGGGCCCTCGTGGAGAGGCTTAGAGTCGCCCCGGGCGGCATGCCCGAGGAGGACCTCGAGAGGGTCTCCAGCGAGGTGTCGTGAGCTAGGCTGACGAGAGCGCGGTGAGGAGCAGCAGCGCGGCGAGGAGCGCGCCGGCAATAACCCTCGAGACCCGGAAGGCCCCGGCGGCGAGGAGGGCCGAGGACAGGAGGATCGCGGCGGCCGCGCGCCCGCCCGCCTCGCCGAAGCCCGCCGCCGCGAGCGCCCCGGCCAGCAGCTCGAACACAGCCCTCATGGCCTCCCACAGGGCCTCTGCGCTCACTAGCGGCATATTCTGCGCCCCCTCCACTTAATGCACCTAGCGAAGGCAGAGGCCCACAGCACCAGCGGGAGGACAAAATTGCCGACGGCCCACGCGGCCGCCGCGTCCCTCACCACGACGGGCACTCCGGCGTGCCTCCTGACGCCCGCGGCCCTTGCCACGTCCTTGACGAGGTTGATGGGGTGGAGCGCCAGCCCTGCCAGCAGGTAGTAGTCGTGGAGCAGCACGCCAGCAGCCGGGAGCGCGACGGAGAGCAGAAAGCCGGCTGTGTACGCGGCGAGGCCGGCGTACCACCCCCGCGGCGAGTGCCACTTCACCATGAGCACCTGGCGCACGCCCCACTCCAGCGCGCTCCTGATGGTGCAGTCCGCGTCGGGCGTTGGGGCTATCGCTCCCCGCGCGAACCACGGCGCCGCGCCTGCCTCCCTCAGGGCCGAGGTCACTGCGTAGTCGTCGCTCACGTGCTGAGGCAGTCTCTCGGCGAGCCTCGCGCGCTCTGCAAACTCCCTCCGCAGGGCCGTCGAGCCTCCCCACGTGAATCTCGAGCCGCTGTATATCAGCGCCGGGAATCCCATGTTGCTTACGGCCAGCCTCACCTTGTGGCACAGGCCCCTGCCCACGTACCACCTGTAAGTCGTCGACGCGACGTGCACTGACAGAGGCGCCGTCAGCCTCTCGAGCCAGGCCGGCGGCGGCCTTATGTCATCGTCTGCAAAGACCACGCAGTCGCCGCCTGCCGCCCTGAGCCCCGCGGCCAGCGCGGCTCCCTTGCCCTCAGAGCCGCTCACGACGACAGTGCCGAACTTCTCGGCCACGGCGCGGGCCGGGTCGCTCCAGGAGTCGACCACGAAGATGTACTCAACGTCGGCGCTTGCCCTCTGCGACGTTATGGCCCTCAGGTTCTCCTCGAGTCCTGGGTACACGCCCCTGAGGGGCACTATCACGCTCACCTTCCTGCACGCCTGGAAGTGCGCGGGCTCGTCGCGCATCCAGAACCTGATCTCATTCGCGGCGTGCAGCAGCGAGAGCGCCAGGAACGGCAGTATTGCGAGAAGCTCCAGCATGCCGGCGCTGCGCGCCGGCGCTTTTTAAGCGTCAGTTATAAGCCCAGCAGTCTGCTCCCGTGCAATATGCTTGTGCTGGCTCCAGAAAGTGAGCGCTAGGGCTTATAGCCGGCCGGGTAGCCTCACGTGAGCAGCCTGTCTGAGAAGTTCGACCTGGCGTATCAGGACCTGTTCCGCGCGCCGGACAGGGACGGCGCGGTGGTCTCCGTGCGCGTCCACAGGAAGGTGAAGTCGGCGCTCGAGGAGCTCGCGAGGCGCGAGGGGCTGAGCGGCGTGTCGGAGCTTGTCAGGTACTTGATAGCGGGATACCTGCTCGGCAAGTACGGCATTGAGAGGCCCAGGGAGAGGGCAATAGTGGAGCCGATAGTGCTGACGGTGAACGTGCAGAGAGGGCCGCAGCGCGCGGCCGACAGCGTTGACGTAGATATAGCGCAGGAGGAGATTGAGGCGGCCGTCAGGGACATCGAGGATTATATAAAGAAGGTGAGGGCAGGCCTCGTCCCGCGCAACGTCGAGGTCGTCTCAAGGCTCAGCAAGAGGCTCGCCAGGGCAATGGGTCTCGCGAGAAGGCTGGGGCTGGAAGACAAGTACATCGAGCTGGCGAAGCTGAAGGCGCGCCTCGCGATGATGGAGTGAGCGGCCCCGCCCGGCGCCCGGCTGCAAAGAATTTAAATGGCGGCGGCCGGCCGGGCGATGTCTATTGAGGTGGTGGAGGTGAGACCGCACGAGCGCCACTACGGCGTTTACGTCGCCAGGCTAGAGGACGGGGCCGAGAGAATCGCCACGAGGAACCTGACGCCGGGCAAGAGAGTTTACGGCGAGAGGCTCATAAAGTGGGGCGGCGTCGAGTACCGCGAGTGGAACCCGTACCGCTCCAAGCTCGCGGCGGCAATACTCAACGGCCTGAGGCTCGTGCCGCTCAGAGAGGGCACGCGCGCTCTCTACCTCGGCGCCGCGTCGGGCACCACGCCCAGTCACGTGAGCGACATAGTCGGCGAGGGCGGCATCGTCTACGCCGTTGAGTTCTCGCCGCGCGTGTTCAGGGAGTTCATGGAAAAGCTGGTAGATCAGGGGAGGAGAAACGTCGTGCCGATTCTGGGCGACGCCAGATTCCCGCACCAGTACGCACACTACGTCAAGGGAGTTGACGTCATATACATTGACGTGGCGCAGCCGGCTCAGGCCAAGATACTCGCCGACAACGCCGATTACTTCCTCAGGCAGGGAGGCCACGTGATGCTAGTAATAAAGGCCATGAGCATTGACGTCACGGCGCCCGCGACAGAGACCTTCAAGCAGGAGATAAACACGCTGAGGGAGAGGGGCTTTGAGATACTCGAGGTCGTTCACCTGGAGCCTTACGATACGGCGCACGCGATGGTCATCGCGAGGAGGTAGCCGCGGCTCAAACCGTGAGGATCCTCCACGTGAGCGACATCCACGGGCGCGCCAGCGCCGTCGAGCGGCTCGGGCGTGTGATCAAGAGCGTTGACGTCATAACCGTCGGCGGGGACTTTGAGGACGCGGGAGTGCTTGACGCGCTGGCCGCGCACGGCACGCCGGTCTACGCGGTCACGGGCAACATGGACCCGCCCGACGCGGCTGTCAAGGCGCGCAATTACTTAATCGAGGGCAGCGTCATCAGTATTGGCGGCTTCTACCTGGCAGGCTACCCGGTTGACGCAAGCGCCGTGGAGGGCGCGGGGCGCAGGCTAATACTGCTGGCCCACTACCCGCCGCGGGGGTGCAGGGTTGACGTAACGCACGGCGGCGAGCACATCGGCAGCGACGCCGTCAGGGAGCTCGTGGAGCGCGTGAGGCCCCTCGCGGCTCTCGTAGGGCACGTGCACGAGGCGCCCGGCATCGACAAGCTGGGGAGCACGGTAGTCGTGAATCCCGGGCCCCTCTCCAGGGGGCGGTACGCCGTGGTTGAAATAACTGGCGATGGGGCCGTGAGGGTGGAGCTCGGGAGAGTGTAGCGCCGCCAGCAGCGGGGCGCCCCTCACGCGCCGGATTCGCGGGCTCTTCCCGGCATTAATCCGGCGCCCGCCTCCGCCAGCTGCCCGCAGAGAGAGCGGGGCACTGCCGCGTTTTCCCCGGCCTCCCTGCCCAGAGTTGTTGGCTTGCCGTGCCCCGGGTAGACCAGGAAGCGCTCCGGAAGCTCGGCGTAGAGCCTGCAGACAGACCTCACGAGCTGTGTGAAGTCGCCGCCGGGCAGGTCCGTCCTGCCGACGCCGTCGTAAAACAGCGTGTCCCCCGCCAGCACGAAGCCTGCGCCGATTATAGACACGGAGCCGGGGGAGTGTCCAGGCGTGTGAACCGCCTTAAGGCCGAGGGGGAGCTCTGCGTCGCCCTCGACTAGCTCTGGCTCTGGGAGCTCGGGCTCCCTAAAGCCCCAGAGCCTCGCCATCTCTGCGAACGCCCCCCTCATCTCCCAGTCCAGCACGTGCACGACAAACGGCGCGCGCGTCGCCCTCACGATCTCTGCAGCCGCGCCGACGTGGTCGAAGTGCAGGTGCGTCGCGACCACCGCGAGAACCCGCCTGCCCTCCAGCTCTCTGAGCAGCCTGCGCGCGTCAGCTCCTGGATCGACGACAATGCAGTCGCTCCCGCGGCACAGTAAGTATACATTTGTTTGAAGGGGGCCGACGACGACCCTCCTCACGGCCACGCCCCCGGCCATGACCGCAGCCGCGCCTGCGCATAAAAGGGAGGCGCCGGGAGTTGTAGGGAGAAAGCTAATTAAGCGGGACTTAGAGCGTTGCGGGGCCCGTAGCTTAGCCCGGTCAGAGGGGCGGCAAGGCCGGCCCGCCGAGAGCGCCCGGCTGATAGTTGAGGGCAATTAGAGACCGGGAGGGCCCGGGTTCGGGGCGGCGCCCGCCCATAAATCCCGGCGGGCCCACCACTTTCAGCTCTTGACCGGCGCACGCACTGCGGTAGCGCGCCCCGGCCCTACTCGCCGAACTTACCCGTGAGCGCCAGGTAGCTGCCCAGCAGCGGCATTATGTCAGTGCCTCTGAGATGCCCCAGCGCGCCGCGCCAGCACGCAAGCTCCGAGAGCTTGTGCACGTCGTCCGTCACGACGTCCGGCCCGTAGAGGGCAATTGGAACAGGCTCTCCCGTGTGCTCCCTCACCG
>JAJHRB010000022.1 GCA_020833025.1 Thermoproteaceae archaeon
GAGAGGAGAGTGTACCACGTCCTGCAGCTCTACAGGGCACGGCCGGGCCCTGTCCGCGCCGCCTACGGCTTCTGGTGGCTCGGGGGCGGCGTGCCGAGAATCGCGCCGCGCGGCGAGAGCCTGCCGGACGCTATTGGCGGGAGCGCGAATGAGAGCGGCATCGGCTACACGCGGCTTCTCGAGGGCGCAGAGCACAACTTTTACTGCGCTGCAGAGGTCTTGCCTGCGTCCGAGCCTGACTGGCGCGTCGTGCAGCATGCCGAGCGCAACCTGACGGCGCTGCTAGTAGACGATTACCTCAACCGAGCAATCCTGCATAACTACACCAGGGCGTACCTCTCCCTCTACGGCGCAGGTGGCGCCTTCGCGCGCTCACAGGATCCTGTGCTGGAGGGGATCGCGCGAACCGCGCGCGAGCTGCTAGACGCGCTTGAGAGAGCGCCGGACTCCCTGCCGATTTACTACACGGCCCCGACCTCCTACCAGGGCAGGAATGTTATCTTTGCGTGCGTGTCTTACGACTGGCAGGGTGCCGTGAGGGTTAACGGCTCGCTGGCTCTCACGCCAGCGAGGGAGTGGTGGGCGGCGCGGTACCCCGTGGGGGACAGCCGCGTTGCGAGGCAGTACCGCGAGCTGGCAAGGGCCTACAGGCTCGCGCTCGCTAGCCCGCCGCCACCGCCGCCGGCAGAGCTAGGGCCGCTGATTGGCACTAGGTGGGATATCCCGTGGGACAACCGCTCGCTGCCCTACCGGCCCCACTACCACCCTGGCATGAGAATGCCGCCGCGGGACAACAGAACCGGCGTGCCTCCCTGGGACGCCTCGCGCCTAACAAGCGCGCTTGCCGCTACGGCCGGCGTGGGCGCCAACGTACTTCACGTGCTCTTCATCTCGACTCTCGCTACTGCTGCGGTCTTCGAGTTCATGGCGCTGCTTTTTGAATTTCCATCGCCGCTCCGATTCTTGTACTGCCTGACGACTAGGGTGATTCAGGAGTGGACCTACTGGCTGCCCTTCAGGCTTTTCGTGCGCGCGCGTTTGCTCGCCCGCGTGTGGAGGGCCGTGAGGGCCCCGGCTCTGAGGCTTGCCGCCAGGGCCGCCGCGAGGGTGCATGCATTCCTTGCATCGCGGTCGCCAGGTCTCGCTCGCGTGCGCAGCGCGGCGCTTGGGCTGTACTTCAAGAGGCGCGTGCGCATTACTGGAGACCCCTCCGAGGCACTGCGCAAGGAAGTTCGCAGGAAGCTTCGAGAGGATGTGCTGAGGCGCATTAGCCATGCCCTCGAGAGAGCTGACTGGTACTGCGAGCTGCTGAAGTCGCGCGAGGAGGGAGGGCGCCGCCGCGCCGAGCTCGCGAGGCGCGCACGCGCGGCGCTGGGCGCGCGCGACGCCGTCGGCCTGGCGCGCGCGATTTTCGCGGGGCTCGACAAGAGACTCCGGGAGTTTGTCGAGTCGCGCAGGCACTCGCTCAGTTACTACCTCTTCTGGTGGAGACTTGACAGATTGGGCCCTCTCGAAAGGGCATTTGCGCGATTGACACCAGCGGCGGTCCTGCGAGACTACCACGCAGGGAGGATAAGCGAGAGGGAGGCAGAAGAGCTGGCAAATCTCTACGAGCTTCTGAGAGCCCGCCTCGCCGAGGCGAGCGCCGGGGCGCTGAGGAAAGCCGCGGCGGGCCCCCGCGACGCGTACTGGACGCTCCGCGAAGCCGCGAGGAGGGCCTCGGAGCGCGGCCTCAAGGCCCTCGGGCAGTTCGCCCGCGAGCTCTTGAGAAGGGCCGACGACGTGAGGGCGCCCAACGCTGCCGTCAGGAGGCAAGCCGTGAGGGAGCTGGCAGGCCTCCTGAGGAGTGCCATTGCAGAGCTCTCCAAAGTCGACGCGGCTGCCCGCGCGAGAATAGTAAGCTCATTGAATGAGGCGCTCAGAGAGCGCGCCGAGAAAATACCGCGGCTCCCGCGCAGGGCCCCGCCGGAAGAGATAGTAGAGAGGCTGGCGGCCCTCGGCCGGAAGCTGGCGGCGGAAATAATGACGAGGTCTCTGGAGATGCTGAGGGCCCACTACGAGGTTGCCCCTGCAGTGCCTGACGCCAAGAGCGTTATCGCCGAGATCATCAGGGAGAGGGTGGCCGAGATGATTCCGACGCTCAAACTGGCAGGGCTTGCCCGCGGTATCGTCCTGGGCGCGCGGAATGTGAGAGAGGGCGAGCTGGCGCTGAGGGCGTGGTCCCACGCGCCGAGCCTTAGCCGCGTTGAGGAGGCGCCGTGGGAGGCGGTGGCTTATCGCTACAGCGAATTCAGATCCCACGAGAGACTTGATGTAAGGCGGCTCGTCAAAATAGGGCCCGACGTCGTGCTGGCGTCAAAACGCGTCGAGTACCTCGCGCGCCCGCGCGTTGACGAGAGAGCGCTTAATGCCCTGCAGAAGGCAGTTGAGTACAGGCGCTTGCTAGACGCTGGGGCCGTTAGCGAGGCCGAGAGGCTTAAGCGCGAGGTTCTTAGGGAGACCTGGGAGATCACCAGAGAGTTCTCAGAGAGCGTGGCGCAGACCCTCAACGCGCTGGAAGGACGGCGCGCTAGAGGAAATGCGCCGGAAATGGAGGAAGTAGCCAGGGCGTTTGAAGCATCGCTCGGAGACGCCCTCAGGGCGCCTCTTGATAAGCGCTCTGAAGCGTTCGCAGAACTGCTCCTGAGCCGCGCAGAGGAAATAGCGAGACGCTACGAGCTCTTCGGTGCTGAGCAGGAGGCAGAGCGCGTGAGGAGGGTGACAGAGGAGCTGCTGCAGGTCATGAAAAAGGCAGGCTGGAGCGCTCCAGAGGAAGTGAAGGGGGTCAAGCTTGGCGAGAGCTTGGGAGAGGAGCTCGACGCGCTGGAGAGCCTGCGCCGCGAGCTTCTCGAGTGCGCAAGCGCGAAGAGGGGGTGCGAGATCGCTGGCAGGGCGCTGCAGCTCGCGAAATCTCTAGCCGGCAAGTATGGGCTTAAAGTGCCCGAGCCGCTCCCAGAGCCTGCCGGCAGGAGGCAGTTACTCAGAGCACTGCGGGATGTCGACAAGGCGCTCGAGCTCCTTAGCTCATTGCGCGACCTCGTAACATTCGCCGAGAGGCCAGCGCTCAATGCCGACTTGGCGCGACTGCTGCGGGCGGCCAGGCTGCTCGGGCTCGAGCAGACTGCGAGATTTCTGAGGGCCCTTGCTGAGGCTAGAGCTGCGCTCTGGCGCCGGGGCGCTCCGCCGCGCGGTCACCGGCAGTGGGAGCCCCTGGCGCTGGCACGCCGCGCGCGCCTCAGGGCGCTGATACGGGCGCCACTCTACAGCTATGTAATTGACGCGCTGGGGGAGTACGTCCTTAAATGCGTGTACACCAGGTGGCACGCAATTTTCGCCGAGTACGGGAAGTACATAGCCACCGCGTTCGACCACGCGAGGAGCAGCCCCGTGCGCGCGGCGGCGCCTGTATCGCTCAGGGGCTTCAGCTACGTCTCGGCAGTCATGAGGTGGCTCGGCGGTTTGAGCGACGACGCAGTCGCCGGAGGGCTGAGGGCGTACTACAGCGCCGACGGGAGGCCATTCAGGGAGCTCGCGAGGTTTACGCTGCTCGGCGCCAGGGCCGTGCTATTCGAGAGAGCTGCCGACGCGATTAAACGCGCGCTGGGAGGCGAGAAGGCGGAGCTGACTGCCGCCATTTTAAGGGCAAGGGCAGCGCTTGAGGAGCTCAAGCTCGCCCAGCTGTACCTAAACAGCGTCAGGAGGCGCGCCGAGGAGCTGCTCCGGGCGGCTGAGCTGATCTCCGACGAGGAGAAGGCGGCTAGACTCAGGGGGGAGGCCGAGAGCGCCATCTCCAGGGCCGAGCGCGTTGTCGGGAGGATAACGGGCAGCGCGAGGGCGCGGTACGCGGAGAGCCTCCGCGCTGCAATGAGACATCTCTCCGACAGCCCGCTCACGGCGAGAATCGGGCACGCGCTCTACGGGCTGACCGCCCGCGCGTTTGTGGGAGACCCCGAGGAGGTTGCGACGAGAATGATCAAGTTCCTCGACGCGAGACGCCTTGCAGCGTGGGTAGACAAGCTCGTCCTTGATAAGGAGCTGGGAGAGCTGGCGGTGAGAATTGTAGAGGCCGAGAGACTGCTCCGCGGGCTCGAGAGGGCGCTCGGCAAGGGCGCGCAGGCGGCGGACTACGCCCCGGCGGTCGGCGCGTTGTCGTGCCTGGAGCGCTGCGAGCTCCCGGAGGTTAAAACAAGCGCTGTGGAGAGGGCCGTTGTCAGCGCGGTTAGGGATATTATCAAGCACTACGAGGGCGTGCTCCGCGAGCGCGCCATCAGGGCCGCGCCGTATTTGGCCATCGCCAGAGGGGATGCCAGATTTGCGAGCGGGCCGTTGGCAAGAGCCGCCGAGGCCCTGAGGCTTGCCGCGCGCGCCGGGAGCACGCCTGAGGCCTCCAGCGCGCTGCGGAGGGCAAGAGATGCGCTTAGGAAGCTCGGGATAGAGGTCGAGGGGGAGAGCCCGGCCGGTATTGTCGGCGCTGTGGAGAGGGCCTTCAGGCAGGCATATGAAGACTACGTCGCCGCGGTGAGGGAGTTCGCGCACGCCATTAATGCACTCGCGGGATTTTCGTCTGAAGCCGCATTGGAGCTATACAGAGCGGCGAGGGCGTGCAGCCGCGACGCTGTCGGCAGGCTCGTCGCCGCGAGGCTCGCGGAGACTGCCAAGCGCGCGCTGCGCGAGTACGCGCCGCTGTGGAGGAGAGGCCTCGAAGGGCGCTGGGGCTCCCTGCCGCGCGAGATCAAAGAGCTCGTGGCCAGAAAGGAGCGGGAGGCAGTCGCAGCGCTGGCGCGCCGCGTGCTTAAGAGCGCTGGCATTCACGTGACTGCAGGCGATCTCGAGGGAGTGGCGGAGGCGCTCAGGAAGGCGCTCACGCCTGGCCCCCTCGACCCGCTCGCGGACAGAGTGCGAGCCCGGGTCGAGGACTTCACTGCGGCAGTCGAGCGCTTTGCGCGCGGAGAGGCAGGTGCGAGTGAGGTGAGAGGCGCTATTAAAGCGCTATTGAGAGAGCTCGGGAGCGCTATAGCAAGGCACGCTACCGCGGCGCGCCTTGAAGATGTGGTAAGACAGGCGCGCAGAGCTCTGCGAGCGTCTCTGAGGCGCGCCGCGGTAAGACTGGAGGGGAGGGTGCTAGCCATGGCATTCCTTCTGCACGTCGCGGAGATGCCCAGAGAGCTTGCCGCGTCGTTTGGCGATCTGCTCGCGAGAGGCAGAAATGCATTAAGGCCGTGGGTTGCGTACGAGACCGAGAGCTGGCGTCTCGCAAGACTGGCAGGCTCGCTTGGTATGAGCGTCATCCGCGCGAGAGCGCCCAGCAGGTTCGATGAGCGGGGCGCTCCCCTGGGCTCCTGGAAGTTTGTATACATCATAGTGCCGAGAGGCTTTGACTTGCCGGCTGTGGAGCGCGAGCTGCTGCGGCACGTCTACTCACAGCCCGGCGGCATTGCTCACATAGAGCCGGGGCACTGGCCAGTGCCGGAGTCTTTCATCTGGCACGTGCTGAAGGGCCTGAACCCCGTCAGGACCAGGACGGGCATAATAGTGGTCGCCCCGCAGGAGCGCCCTCTCACGAGGGCGCTCTCTGAGTTCGAGCAGAGGCTGAGGGCGCTTGATAGCAGCGGGGCGCGCGAGATAGTAATGCGGCTGCTGGAGCTCGGGGAGCGCGCGCCCGACACCGCTCTCCGCATTTTATGGCACGAGGACCCCTCAGGTGCCCTGAGTGCCCTTCGCTTTGTCTCCGGCAGATACGGCGAGCCCCTGGAGCGCGCGTGGGAGAGAAGGGATGAGGTATTCCTCACGTGGCTCGCGTTTAGACTTGCCGGCGTGTTTGAGCGATTTCTCGCCAGCGGCGCTGGCAGAGGTCTCGGCAGGGAAGAGCTGCTGAGGGTTGCAGACCTCAGCTGGCTGCCGAACAAGCTCGCGGGTCCCTTCGCCCTGAGGCTTCTGGGAGACTCCGGGGGCCTGCGGACGTTTGCGGACATGTGGAGAGCGGCCGTGGCAGCGAGATTCGGCGAATTGGCGCCGAGATACGCGCCAGAGAGCGAGCGAGCCGCGAGAAGGACTATTGAATTATTTTGCGCATTCACCGGGGCGCAGATCCACTACGAGGATACACTCAGCGCCGCCATGCCGCCAAGACGGCGCCCGGAGACTCGGTCGGAGATGAAGACGGGGATGAAGACTACGCCGCGAACTCTTATGGCTCCTACTCCTGATGTAATACCGAGCTACGCGCCAGACCCCATTGAGTACCTAATTGCGCGCTTTGGCGCTGTCGCGCGCGGAGATATGGCGGAGAGGGCTAGAGAGCGCGCTCTCGCGGAAATCAAGTCGAGAGTGGAGCGAGTCGCCTTGAGAGATCCAGTGCTTGCCGCCATTTATGCCAGGCTTGCGGATTACGTCCTGGACAAATTCGGCAGACTCGTAGTATCGCGGGAGGCCGCCAGGCACGCGAGGGACGCGCTGCTGTACTATTTCGAGGGATATCTGACAAGGGATGGCGCAAGACTTGCAGAGCGCATCGAGGATCGCCTGGCTGAGATTATTGCCGAGGCTGAGTCTGCTGGAATTCGCAATGCAGAGCGCCAAATTAAGCAGTGGGTCGTAGAATTGCTAGGCGTAATCTCAATGGCGGCCGAGGAGGCCGCAGGCGGCTGAGCGCAGGCCTGCTGGCTGGGCAGGGATCGCGTGAAGAGCATACCCCGAACTAGCCGCCAGTTTAATATTGGGAGCATTGCATACTACGTGGATCTACACGTCATTGCGAGACTCGTTTCCGCGAGAGTCAACGACACGCCGGCGGATCTTGATGAGATTCTCGAGTCGCTCGGGATCGAGATGTCGTGGAGCGACAAAATGGCCTTACTGCAACAATTAGATGGCGTTGAGGCTGTCTACCACGCCGTGCGGGGCAAGATCCTGGTCAGGAGAGTTGTAAGGGGTGGGGCAAGCTCGGGAGCGGAGGCGGCCGGCGCCTCCGCTTTACCCCGGCAGGCCTAACTCCTGCAGCCTGCACTGACCTCCGGCTGTTGCGCTCAAGCGCGCCTTACATGCCGACGGCGCTAGGCAGGTGCCGGCACGAGGGGTAGCTGCGTGCCGAGAGTTCCGGCGGGCTCCGGCGCCTCGACTATAAATTGCCGCGTATCTATGTAATTACTATCTGCTTTTTGTGAAATCTTGCAACTGGTATCCCGCGCCTCCTAGCCTCCCTGCAGATCTCCGAGTCGCCGGCAAGCACTGCTGCGTTTAACTCTCTCGCCGCCTCCAAGACCGCGAGATCGGCAGGACCCCCCCTCTCGTAAATTCTCGGCCTGAGCTGCGGGAGCAGCCTGAGCGCCAGTCCGGCCTTCCTATTCTTCGCGGCGAGCGCTCGGAGCTCCTCAAGAACTGCTGTTGGCACGTAAATCTCGTGCCCGAGGAGCTGCAGCACGTCAATTTTCATTTCAACTATGTAAATTATTGCAGACGTGTCCAGAACGATTCTCACAATGCCACTGCGCTCATGCCGAGCCTCTCAGCCGCTCTCGCGAAGCCCTCCTCCTTGGCCGACACCACAACCTGAAGCCCGCGCCTGCGCGCCAGATCGGCTATGGTAGAGAGGAGGTCCTCTGCCTTGCACGCTGGCACTGCCAGATCCACGTCGTCGACAAACACAATCGCCAGCAGGACCTGAAGCAGCACGGGCAGCACTGCCTTAGTGTAGCTGCCCGCGTTGTAAATATTTGTCCACAAGCCTCCTGTTTTAACGTACACTGCAATTCTCCCGCTCCTCACGAGCCCCACCCTAATGTCCTCGATCTCTGCTAGCTTGAGGCACTCGCGCAGCGCACTCCTGCTGGTCTCGAATGCAGGATGTGTCAGGATTCTGGAAAGGTGGTGCGCGATAAACTGGCCCTCCGTGCCTATTCCCGTCTCCGGCATTAAGTCTACGTGAGTCTCGTAAGTGTACTTCCATGCCGACAGTCTTCTGCCGCTAATGTAGTAAAACTTGTCCTTCAGCTTGAGTCTCAACTTCAGCAGCACTCTCTCTGCAAGCTTTACCTTGCTGTCGCTCACTGGCTCGCACGTAATTAGCAGGTCCTCATTCATAATGGCGTATGGCGCCGTGCGGAGTCTTGCGTGCAGCGGGTGCGTGATGATGCCCCCGTCCCCTCCCTCTTGACCCGAATGAGCGTCTCGCCATTCAGGCCCACCCACTGCTCCACGTAGCCCGTGCCGGCCGCGTACTTGTAGCCGTAGTTGACACTGCCGATGTCTAACTCAATGCCGAGCTCCACGGCGAATGGAATCTCGAGATTCCCGCCGTAGTGCAGGTCCTCTGGCTCGTGGACTATGAGATGCGGGCCCTCCAGCGCCAGCCAGTACTCGCCCCGGCTCTGCATCAGCAGCGCTACAGTCTCCATTACTGTTGTCTTTCCGGAGTTCGGCGGCCCGTGTATTACTGTCTGTCTCTCGAGACTCACGCACTTGTGTTTAAACGCGCGGAAGTGCTCAAGGCACACGCGCCTTATCATAGCGCGTCCCTGAGATCGCGCGCGAGCTTGACGAGTTCCTCATGCAGGTTTTCCGCGCGCATCTCAGTGTCCTTGGGAATCACGTGCAGATGTATGTGTTCCTCGAGCCCGGCGCCTGCTGCCCTCCCCACGTTAATTCCGATCACGAAGTCGCGCGAGCTCGCGACTGCCCTGAGGGCCCCTACCAGTTTTCTCAGTAGCGTCATCATTTCCACCCACTCGTTGCCGGCAAGCTCCTCAAACTGCGAGATATGTCGGTACGGCGCTATCATTGCGTGCCCCCAGGTGTATGGATACCTGTTCAAAATTACAAGCGCGTACGCGCCCCTAAGGACGACCAAGTTCTCATCGTCGCGGCCTGTCTCTTGCACGGCCTTGCACAGAAAGCACTCACGCTTGCCAGAAGCGCTCATGCTCTGTATGTATCTATAGCGCCACGGTGTTAACACTGGCCTAAAGCACGGCATCTAGAGAGACGGCATCGCTAGCTTTAAAATTAAAAAGTGCTTTGGCTGGCGCTAGCCCTCGGAGGGCCCGGGCAGCGCCCGCCCGGCCCGCTCCCGAGAGCAACCGCCGGCGAAGCGTGCGTTTTACAAGCGGAAGCCTCGCCCCTCGGGGCAGGGATGTGGCAGCTCGCCAAATTTTTATGGCAGCTGGATGCAGGGAGTGAATGAGGAGGGCGGTGGCCGTCAAGATAGAGAGCCCGCCGCCCGAGCTGTACGCCGTCGAGGAGGCGTATCAGAGAATCGTCGAGGCGGTGGCTGTCTACGTCGCCGAGAGGGGGAGGCTGGATAAGGAGAAGTACGACGAGCTGTATAGGCATTTTAGAGAGCTATACCCGCAGATGCCCGCCCAGCCCGCCCGGCAGGCCGTGGGCCAAGGCGCCGAAGTGGGGAGGTTGTTTCTGGAGCTGAGTAGAAATGGCCGTGTTTGCAAGGGCAGGAGCCCGCAGGAGGAGATGATAGGCGTTAAGGAAAACATCCCGCGGCCCGTCGTGCACGCGGTTCAGACCTTGCTGGCCAGCTCCCAGGGGCCTGCGATGCTGGCCCGGGCCAGCTCCACGACCCCCATCCGAGGGGCCGATGAGGGCAGGGCGGGGGAGCCTCCCCGCGGGGCGCTGCCTCACGCAGCCACATGAGACTCGAAGAGGCCGCAGCGCTGCTCAAAGAGAAGCTCAATAGCAAGACCTTCAGGAGGGCAGTGGGCGCCAGAGCGGCGGAGGCAATAGAGACACTAGTTAGGGCATTCGAGTGCGGTGTGTGTTTAAACAACAAAGACGCCGCTGAGATTCTGCACAACTACTACGTTTTTGAGTCTCGCGTTAGGCAGATACTCGAGCTGTACAACAGGATAACGCGCGGCGCCCTCGGCGCGTTCGCGAGAGAGATGGTGGGGGAGCCCGTCGGCGCCGGGCCTCTTGACTACACGGCGTTACTGGGCGAACTTGAGAAATACAGAGAGTACGTGTTTTCTATCGCGAGGCGCGCGCTTAAATGCCGGTAGCCGCTGCGCGGCCATCCGCGCCAGGTCTGGAGTCCGATAGCGTACGGCCAGTTAGCGGCTTCACTCCTCCCTCTCTAGCTCTACTGCATAGATTCCGGGCTTGCTGATATCCATCCTCTTGGCAATACATGACTTGTTGGGGTCTATTACCACAATCATCCCCCGCCACTTGAGCGTGAAGTCCTCCGAGCCGCAGTTGGGACACTGAGTCGCGTCCTCGCGAACAACGAGCTTGCAGCGCTTGCAGGCCTTGTACCCCACAAGTGTCCGGCGCCTGGAGCTCATTCGCGCGCCACGCGAGGCCAGGCTTAAATTATTGCACCTTCCTGACCACGCGCCCCTCAGGCCTTCTTGGCCGGCTTCTTTTCTTTAAGCCACTCCAGCTTTCCAAGTCCTGGCGTCCTCATCGTCATTATTACCCTAAAGGTCAGGCTTGTGCTGTCTCTGGGAGTCACGAGACTCACGCCCGTTATGCGGGCCCTTACGATATCGCCAACGCCGACCCGTCTCTTGCTGCGCCCCCCTATGTAGCTCCTGCCCGCCGCGTCGAAGAAGATGTCTGGCTCGTCCATTACGTGCACCTTATTGATAAAGCCGACTATGGGCCCTATCCTGACGAACATCCCTATTTCTCTGGCGCCCTCGACCACGCCCTCTACTATCTCGCCGTTTAGGGGCATGAATGCTAGCATCGTGAACGAGGTCTTGTGATAAGTGCCGCCGTCGCCGAAAATTATCTTGCCCTCTCGCTCAACTCTCACTGACAGCACTGCGACTACGTAGCCGACGTCTCTAAGCACCCTGCTCTCGTACTTCTTTCTGAGCTGCTGAATCGCTATATCCTCAAGCGGCTTGCCGAATTCGGACGGCGGTACCCTTATGTAGTCCTCCGCCTCTACGAGTCTGAATGGCACGCAGAGCGGCTGCGCCGGCAATATAAGCGCAGCGCCAGCGGCTTGCTGGCTTGTGGGCAGCCATGTGGGCCTCAGAGCGCCTTGGAGGGCCGCCCGGCCTCCGTCACAACAGAATCCTTATTAATCCTCATGCCCCAGCCGCGACATGGAGGGGCGCCCCCCGCCGGGCCGGCCACCCGGAGTTCCAGATCCCACGGGAGCGGCCGGGGCGGGAGGGGGGTATGCAGCGCTGACATCTAGGCTGTTCCGGGAGCTGGGTTTCGTGCGGAAACAGTGCCCGCGCTGCAAGTCATACTTCTGGACTCTCAATCGCGAGCAGGCCTACTGCGGGGATCAGCCGTGCGTGCCGTACGGCTTTATAAATAACCCGCCGGCAAGCAGGCTGCCGGAATCCGTCTCGCAGCTGAGGGAGAGATTCCTCCGCTTCTTCGAGGCGCGCGGCCACGCGAGAGTAAAGCGGTATCCTGTCGTTGCCCGGTGGCGTGATGATGTATATCTGGTCGGGGCCTCCATTTACGATTTCCAGCCGTGGGTTACCAGCGGGGCCGTGCCGCCGCCTGCCAACCCGCTAGTCATATCGCAGCCGTCTATCAGACTGACCGACGTGGACAAGGTCGGGCGGAGCGGGCGCCACTTGACAGGGTTTGAGATGATGGCCCATCACGCATTCAATTACCCTGAGAAGTATGTGTACTGGATAGATGAGACTGTGGAGTATGCGTACGAGTTCTTTGCAAAAGAGCTCGGCATAGCCCCTGAGGAGATAACATTCAAGGAGTCGGTGTGGGAGGGAGGCGGGAATGCAGGCGAGTGCTTTGAGGTGCTGATAAGGGGCCTTGAGGTAGCCACCTTGGTTTTCATGCACTACGAGGTGAGGGACGGCAGGTACGTGGAGCTCCCGCTCAGGATAGTGGACACAGGCTACGGTCTCGAGAGGATTTACTGGTTGCTAAGAGGCTCGCCGACAATCTACGACGCGGTCTTCGGCCAGTTCATAGACAGAGTCAGGATAGCTCTTGGTGTTGAGCGGCCGCCTGAGGATGTGCTGGCGAGAGCAGCAGTGCACTTCGGCCGGCTGGATCCCGAGCTGATCGGGCTGAGCAAGGCCTACGAGCTCGTCGCGCAGAGCATAGGCGCCGATCCGAGGTGGTTTGAGGGCGTGATGAGAGCGCAAGAGGCGCTTTACGTGCTCGCCGACCACGGGAGGTCAGTGGCGTGGATGATAGCGGACGGAGTGATACCATCAAACGCCGGAGCCGGCTATCTCGCGCGGCTGCTGATAAGGCGCATGTTGCGGTACCTGAGATTTACAGGGGCGGAGGTCCCGCTGGCCGAGATAATGAGCGTGTGCGTGAGGGAGCTGAGGCGCGAGTATCCAGAGGTAGGCGACGCGGAGAGCCTGATATTGGAGCTTGTAGAGATGGAGGAGCGGAAGTTTAGGGAGGTATTAAAGTCGGCGCCAGCTGCGGTGAAGAGAGCGCTTGAGGAGGCCAGACGCAGCGGGAGGGAGGCCCTGAGCGTTGACGACATAGTAGTGCTGTACGACAGTCACGGAATTCCGCCTGAGACTGCCGCCGAGGTGGCAAGACGGCTGGGAGTCGAGGTTAGAATCCCCGATGATTTCTACTCAAGACTCGCCGCGAGGCACGGCGCGAGAGGGAGGCGCCGCGAGAGGCAAGTAGTTGAGATGTCGGCGCTGGCCGAACTCCCAAGGACGCGCGAGTTGTTTTACGAGGACCCGTACATGAAATGCTTCAAAGCCAGCGTGCTGCGAGTGATTGGCGGCAAGTACGTCGTTCTTGACCAGACGGCATTTTATCCCGAGGGCGGGGGCCAGCCTGCCGACACGGGCGTGCTCAGACATGCCGGCGGCATTGCTAGGGTAGTTGACGTCCGGCGAGTCGGGCACGTGATAGTGCACGCCGTCGAGGGAAACGTGCCGCAGGAGGGCGCCGATATTATCGGCGAGATAGACTGGGAGAGAAGGTATGGCCTCATGAAGATGCACACAGGGACGCACATACTACTGCAGAGCATCAGGCGCGTGCTCGGCAGCCATATATGGCAGGCAGGCGCGCAGAAGGACCTGCCATTCAGCCGTCTCGACGTGACGCACTACAAGATGCCCTCAGCCGGGGAGATTGCAAAAATAGAGAGGCTAGCGAACGAGATCGTTCAGGCAAATTTGCCCGTGCGTGTTAAGGTCATGCTGAGAAGTGAGGCTGAGTCAAAATACGGCTTCGTGCTTTATCAGGGCGGCGCCGCCCCGTCCAGAGATCTGCGAGTCGTCCAGATAGGAGACGAGGGGGGCGTGTTTGACGTGCAGGCGTGCGGCGGCACGCACGTGAGGCTCACTGGAGAGATTGGCGTGATAAAAATAGTGAGAGTCGAGCGAATCGCAGAGGGGGCCGTTCGCTTCGTTCTCTCAACCGGGCTGCACGTGCTTGAGTACGTGCAGAGGCTTGAGCAGCAGGCTGCCGAGGCGGCGAGTGTGGCGGGGGGCTCAAGGGATGAGCTCGTCGAGGCCGTTAAGAGACTGCTCCACAGGGCTGGGGAATGGGAGAGAAGGGCCCGGCGCTACGTAGAGCTATACGCATCGCTGCTCGCGGGGAGCCTCCGCACGGAGCGCGCCGGTAATTACGAGCTTGCCGCGGTTGAGCTTGACGATGACGAGCTGGCAAGAAAGCTAGCGCTGGCGGCCACGAGCCGCAACAAGAGCCTCGTGCTTGTCGTGACAAGCGGGAAGCGCGTGAGTATATACACGGGCGGCCTCGACGTGGAGCACATAATGAGTGCGCTCAGAGAGGCAGGATTTAAGGGCGGCGGCTCCAAGACATTCGCGCAGGGAGTTTACGAGGGCAGCGTGGAGAGCTTGCTAGGGGCCGTCAAAGCAGCACTAACGCGCGCGGGGCAATTGTGAATATTCGCGAGTTTGAGAGACTGCTGAGGCGAATGGGAGTCAGAGTGGAGGAGGTGGAGGCATCTCACGTCGAGCTTTACTTAAAGAGCGGCGAGGTCGTGCGGATAGAGAGCCCGACCGTGTTGCTATTGAGGGCGCCGGGCAAAGTAGTGGTGTACCAGGTTCAGGCTCACGAGAGCTCAATACGGCGCGAGACCCCCCGGGCGCAGGAACACGCCGCCCCCGCCGGATACACGCCGGACGAGGAGGATATAGCGCTAGTAATGGAGCAGACGGGGGCGTCCCGAGAGGAGGCTATCAGAGCGCTGATGGAGTCAGGAGGCGATCTAGTGCAGGCTGTGATGAAATTGCTCCCACAAAAGGGGCAGGGCCGGGCGGAACAGGGGACTTAGCCTAGCTCCAGCCCCGAAGCTGCACGATTTGCCGACTTACGCGCATATCCTGAGAGCTCTTAATAAGCGCGCCGCGCGCAGCAATCCTAGGGCAGCCAGGCTGGGGCGCCGGAGGCAGGTCCCGCAGGGGACGGGGAAAGCTTAAAACTTGCGCCGCGCCGGGCACAGTGTCCCACCTCCCCATACTCCCGCGTGGACTGCCCGTAGGCAGGGCTCCCGGTAAGAAGCTGCCAGTGTACAAGAAAATACTGGAGGAGAATAAAAGAAAGTGGATGATCAAGGAGTTTCTCGAGCAGAGATTGAGCAGGTACGGGTACGTTGACTCAGAAATTCTGAAGACCCCACTGGGCACGCGGATTGTAATTTACGCCGAGAGGCCGTCGAGGATAATAGGCAGGAAGGGCGCCGTGATAAAGGAGATAAGCAACATCCTCACCTCAAAGTTCGGCATCGAGAATGTGCAAATTGACGTGATTGACATCTCGAGAATAGAGGCCCCCGAAATGTTCCCAAGGGTTATAGCCTACCGCATTGCAAATGCTATGGCTAAAGGGGTGAGACTTAGACGGGCTCTCTTTATTGCAACAAGACAGTTGACGGAGGCTGGGGTGAAGGGATTCGAGGTAGTCATAAGTGGGAAGCTCTCTACTGAGAGAGCCCGCTTTGAGAAAATAACCCACGGCAAGCTTTACAAAATAGGCCACGACGCAAAGAACGCGGTGAGGAGAGCCGTCGCGCCAGTGCTCTTGAAGCCGGGAATTTACGGCATAGAGGTCAGAATCGCGCCGGCGGGTATTCGCTACGCAGACGAGTACAGAATTAAGCTGCCCGTAAGGCCTGAAGCAGAAAGCACGGCCGAGCAGAAGACCGCGGCTTAGAGCGCCAATGCCTTTAAGCGTAGAGAGGTACAAGCTCAAGGCTGAGGCGCTGCGCAAGATGACGCCTGAGGAGCGGAGAGAGCTTCTGAACCAGCTGCGCGCAGAGCTTCTCAGACTTCAGACCCAGAGAGCCCGCGGCGTTGTCGAGAGCCCCGGCCTTATAAGAGTAATAAAGAGGGCCATTGCGAGAGTACTGACAATTGAGCGAGAGAGTCTAAAGAAGCCGGCACAGTAGAATGCAGAAAGGGGCCTGCAATAGTAATAAACGGCGCTGCAGAGGGCGAGGATTCCAACGTTGTGTGGACCTGCTCGGCAGGGAGGTTATAGCGTACAAGTGCCCTTATAGCGCCAGCGGGCTCGCCGTCGGCGAAACTCACAACACGCTCCTCCTACTCATTCCAGATAGGGGTAAGGTGGTAACAATACCGAAGGCAGTATGTTATTTTTTCATTAAAGACCTGGGAGTGCTGGTTAACGGCATTTACTTAGTCGGCTACCGCGACAGGAGGCTGTTCAGCTGCGGAATGATCTAGCGTCCTTGAGGAACTGCAAGAGTGCCGGGAAGTCGCCGGGCGCCGATATAATAACGCCGGGCACGAGCCCCTCCAGCCCTCTGACAAACTCGGCCGCCTCTCGCGGCTTGAATGCTGCGTGCCCGAGCCTCTCCAGCAGTGCCGTGTTTTTCTCCGTTGCTATGATAACGTAGGGGTAAATCGCCGCGTTCAGATCTGCGAGCTGCCAGGCGCTAGTTGCATGAAGCGCTAAGTAGAAGTCCGCGCCTAGAGTTTCAAGCCTTTTTCTGTAGTCCCGTCTTAAACTGAGTATAGCGCCGGTCACGAACCCCATCTTCTTGGCCTCCGCAACGGCCTCCTCTGTTGTCACCTCGCCGACGGGCCTGCCTTCGGCAGGCGGGTCTCCCTGCAGCAAGACAACATACTTTATTTCGAGCAGTTGGGCGCCGCCAAGTAGCGACTTAAAGCCGGTCTTGTTGAGGTCTGCGAGTCTCAAGTGTAGTATAGGCTCAAGACCCATCTGTTTTGCGAGTGCGCACGCCGCAATGGAGTGGGCTATGGGCCTGCCGCAGGGCGCCTCTGGTATGTCCACTCTGTCAACCAGAGACTTTAGCGAGGAGAGCTTTTGCAAAAATGCTGTCTTGTTTCGCGACGGTACGACCTCTGCAATTATTTCCATTTAGGGTATCGCCAGTGGCGTGAAGGGGCGTCCGCCTGCCTCATAGAACTTAGATGCCATCTCGTAGTACACCAGACGCAGCGATTGGATCAGTGACACGAAGCCCTCGGCGAATGCTATGAACAAGTGGAAGAATGCCGCGGCGGCGAATCCCAGAGGCATGCCAAGCGATATAGCAAACTCATTTGCCATCTTTGTGAACACGCCGTGCATTAGTATGATTATCAGCAGGCGTGAGTAGCTCGCTATGTTAGCGAATGCCGCTATGAAGCCCTCGATAATGCCAATAATTGCTTCGTCCATGACGGGCGGCGCCTCCTCGTGGTGCCTGTATTTCATTCTGAGCGTAAGGGCCCCGCCAAAGCCCCACGCAATTGCCCCAAGGAGGACAAGATGCCACGGCACTTGCAGAACCGGCTCTAGGAAGTGCAGCCCTATCGACTCCTTGACGAGCGTGAACAGTATCATGGCGAAGCACCAGAACGCTAGAACGTTAGGCAGGACGACGCCCAGCGCGACGTCTCTCTCGCCTTTCAGCATGAAGTTAACAACGCGTAGTGTGAAGCACACTAGCAGTAGAATGAGCGCCATGATGAAAATTGCCCTCAGCTGGAAGTAAACGCCCTCGTGCGCCGGGGCCCACCCATGCTCGAACAAGTGGAATACAGGCGGTACTGGCAACTTGACACCTAGCTCTTCAAAGCCGAAGCCGAAGATCTCATGGTAGACAAGAGCGCCGAACAACATGCAGACGGCGCCAGTCGTGGCCCAGAAAATTCCCCAGCTCTTATACTTGCCCCCGAACAGCCACTTCATTAGCAAGACGCCGAATATCGTCATCAGGAGCCCGTGCCCCAAGTCGCCGTACATCCACCCGTAGTAGAACACGAACATGAGGGCCAGGAATATCGTCGGGCTCACCTCGTCCGCCTTGGGCATGCCATACCAGTAAACGATGGTGGCCAGCTGCTTGATGGGCGTTGGTAGCTTTTCCAGCGTTGGCCTCCGCTTGGCGGGCACCGTTGACAGGTACTTGTACCGCACTCTCCTAATGATGTCAAGCTTAACGACATTGTGCTTAACGAACTCGGCCAGCGCATCGTCAATTCTCTTTACGTCTCTCTCGAGCACGTAAAACGTGATGGATGCTACGTCTCTGTGCTCCTCCCACCTCATATCGCCGTATACCGAGAACTCTCTGTACTGCCTCTTGGCTATTTCGAGCTCTCTCTTTAACCTGTGGATGGAGTGCTCGGTGGACTTTATGGCGTCCTCTACAAGCCTCCTCCCGGTTTCCAGGCTGGACAGATACTCGGCGGGAATTTCAATTCCCCTGGCCTCGCCTCTCACTATTGCCACCTTAATCCCGTCGATCTCCTGTATGGTGTGTGGCGCTGCTATTGGAGTCTCAGGCTCGATGTACAGCCTGAAGCCCTCAGGCAGCTTTAACCCCGCCTTCTCCGGAACTTTATCCAGAAATAACTTTATTTTCTTTAACCGGCTGAGCTGCTCCTCCATCCGCTCGATTTCCCTCTCGACGGTCCCGAAATAGCGCCCCGCCTCTACTCCCTCGTCTATTGCCGACCTGCTGAAGGTCTCTGCAATCAGCGCGACGGAGTTTCTGAGAGTGTAGGCGTAGTCTATCATGTCTCTGTGCCTAGAAATCGCCGACCTCAAGCCCTCCTCAGCCTTTCTGAGCCTGTCCTCCAGCGCCTCGGGAGGCTCTATCTCGGAGACCTCCTGCAGTGTGAACACCCTGGCGCCGAGCTTTTGAAGCGCAGACTTCAGCTGTTCTGCGACTCTGCGCTCTGCCGCGATCACCTGAACTCCGCCGTGCTGCACCAGCAGCGCATTGTAGGACTTTGCAAGTTCGGCGGCCTCTCTCGCCGCCCTGCCCGGCAGCACGACATATACTTCCAGGGCCTCTGTCTTCGGCGGCACAGCCGCCCTAATTGCCGCTAGCTCTCTCGAAATTGCGAGCTTTGCTTTCAGCTCGTCAGCGAGCTGCAAGTAGTACATTACTTCCTTGTGCGCGGGCTCTAGTTGCTGCAGGATCCTGTCTATCTGTGCTTCCAGAGACTCGAGCGGGAGGCTGACCTGCCGCGGCTGCGCGTGGGGCACTATCGGGCTTATAAGCTCGTCTATTTTCCTGGCCTTCTGGAGAAGCGCGGGATCGCGCGGTCTCGGGAGCTTCTCGGGCCTCGATTCAAACATTGCGGCCTTCGTCTTTCCTATAAAGTATATCAGCTCGGGTAGTACATCAACATGGCACGCGACTTTAAACTCAACCACGCGCTCACGCGGCACGTGAGGCACGCTCTGCCGCTTTTAAAGTATTGGAGCATTACGGTTTCGGGCGAACTAACTAGCACCGATAAATAATCCATATAAAGCTCGCGCTCGTACTGCCATATGGCAGCAGCGCTTGAGCGCATCAAGCCCAGGGCGCCGGACGACTTGTATGCAGTCATAGAGATACCGAAGGGCAGCAATATCAAGTACGAGCTTGACGAGGAGACGGGCGCCATAATGGTGGACAGGATACTCTACACGGCAATGTTCTATCCGTTTAACTACGGAGTAATTCCCGGGACTCTCGAGGAGGACGGCGACCCCCTCGACGTGCTCATAATCTCGCACGAGACACTCGCGCCCGGCACCGCAATCAGGGTCAGGCCGGTGGGCGCGCTCGTGACGGAAGACGAGGAGGGACTGGACAGAAAGCTAATAGCGGTGCCCCACGAGAAGATAGACCCGAGATTTGCAAATATAAAAGACATCAAGGACGTGCCAGAGGCCATTCTGAACCAGATTAAGCACTTCTTCGAGCACTACAAGGAGCTCGAGCCAGGGAAGTGGGTCAAGGTCAAGGAGTGGTGGAACAGAGAAAAGGCAATTGAGCTTGTAAAGAAGGCAATTGAAATGTACGAGAAGGAGAAGAAAAAGTAGCCGGCGCGCTGGGCGTTAGCGCGAGCTCAAAACAGTATATTTTTGCGGATTCTGCGCCAAGAATCAAAAACTTCCAGCTAGAGACTTTAACAAGCCCGGCAACAGTGCAGCGTGGTGGAACTAATAGTGCCGCGGCCTATCTGCAGCGTCATTAAGTGCGACGACGTGAATAACATTGACTTAAAAAGCGCGCTGAAAGAACTAGAGCGGGAGCACGACGTGCATGAAATACTGCCCGGCATATACGCGTACAAGTACGACTTTAACCGCATCTCGCCATCCCTAATAAATGATTACAGCTTCTGCCCGCGCCTTCTCTGGATCCAGCAGAGGCTCGGCCTTAAGCTGCTGACGGAGAGACTGCTCGTGGCATTAGTGCGCGGCCGCATCCTCCACCAGCGTTACGAGCGAGCCGTAACAGTTTACGACAACGTCATCGCGGAATACAGAGTTGAAATCGGCAATCTCGTCGGCGTGATCGACGTAGTCGTGAGGCGCGGGCGCGAGTACGTGCCCGTCGAGCTTAAAACAGGCGCGGCGGGCAGGGATGCCCATAGGAGGCAGTTGCAAGCATACATTCAGCTACTCGGCGCGTCTCGCGGCTATCTAGTCTACAGAGACAGAGTAGAAATAGTGAGGGAGGAGAGGAGCGCTCTTGCCCTCCTCGCCGAAATTGAGCGGGTAGTGAGAATGGAGAGTCCGCCGGACGTCACGTGCCGCGGATGTGCATTTATCAGCGTGTGCCGGCAACTCTCTGGCACGCGCCTCTCTCCAGCTCCCCGCCGCACTCTAGGGCCCAGCGGGGAGCGCCCCTCCATGTGACAGGCTGGGCGGCGGAATTGACAAGCGCTCGGGGCGGCAAAAACCGGCGAGGTTTCAGTACCGCTGCCGGAGCGCAACCTCGCGGCGGCGCGAGCCCGCCAGCGGTCCCGGCGTGCGGCTCCTGCGAGTAAGAAAGGTGCGGACGCCCGGGCTTCCGGGTCCCGGAGGGCAGCGAGAGTTGAAGGGGGCACGCCGTCGGTAGCCGGCGTTAAACAGCTTATTAACAGACCTGTTTAGATTGACGTGACAATCAGGGTGGGTTTAGTGGGCGTCGGAAATTGTGCGTCAGCGCTTGTGCAGAGCGTGGAAATGCACAAGCACCAACCGAAGCTCGACCCGCCAGCAATCCTCGCACGCGTCAAGAATTACACTCCGCGCGATATAGTGTTCACTTCGGCATTTGATATAGACGCCAGGAAAGTTGACCTCGACCTCTCCGAGGCGATATTCCAGCCGCCGAATAACGCCGCGGTCATATTTAAGCCGCCGAGGCTCGGTGCGGTGGTACGCCCTGGACCTGTGTTAGACGGCGTGCCGGGAGGCGGGCTGGTATCAAAAATAGTGGAGGGCACGGTCGACGACGTCGTCCGCGAGCTTCACTCGACAAATACTGAGATTCTTGTGAACTACCTGCCCACGGGCGCGAGAAAGGCAGCCGAGGCCTACGCGGAGGCAGCGCTCAGAGCCGGCGTTGCATTTGTAAACGCAATGCCGGCGCCCGTAACATCGAGCGCGCACTGGCAGAAGAGGTTTGCAGAGCGCGGCGTGCCGCTTCTCGGTGATGACACCCAGAACCAAATAGGCGCGACAGTGCTACACAAATCGCTCATAAGACTGCTGGCACTCAGGGGGGTGAGGGTAAGGCGCACGTATCAAATAAACATTGGCGGGACGCCCGACTTCCTGAACCTCATGTACAGGCACGACGACAAGGTAGCGTCAAAGACAGCAGCGGTGAAGACGATGGCGGAGGGGCAGGAGTTCGACGCCTATATTGCACCGGTTGCTTATATCAGGTTCCTCGGGGATAGAAAGATCGCACACATGCTAATAGAGGCCGAGATATTCGGCGGCCTCCCTGTTAGAATTGAGGTAACGCTGGAGGTTCACGATGCGTGGAATAGTGTTGCCGTCGTGGTGGATGCCGTCAGGCTCGCGAAACTGGCGCTAGACAGAGGGATCGGCGGCCCCCTCCTGAGCGCGTCTGCGTGGTGCTTTAAGAACCCGCCCGTGCACATGAGCCCCGAGGAAGCCTACAGGGCCGTTCTTGAGTTCATCGACGGCAAGCGCGACAGATGAAGGCATACCGGCGCTTCAAGCGCTGTATAGGCCAGGGAAATCTCTGGCTATACGTAGTGAGCCTCCTCAGCAAGCGAGGGCCCACGCACGGCTACGCAATCATTCAGGAGCTCAGAAAACTCGGGTTCAAGATAAGCACAGTTTACGGTTACGTGCTGCTTAAGAGAATGGTAGCAGACGGCGTCTTGCTAGAAACTATACAGAATGGCAGAAAGCTTTATACTGTGTCAGAGACAGCTCAAGAAAATTTTAAGAGAGCAATAAATGACCTCCAAGAGCTAATTAAATTGCTCACAGAGTAGCAGTGGCGGCGCGGGTAGCGCTCGGGCGCCAGGTGGAAGTTTTTTAATTCTTTATACCATATTCAAACTGCCAGCCGGGGTGGCCGAGCGGCCCAAGGCGCGGGACAGGCTCCCTCCCGAGTTGAGATCCCGTCCCCGTCAAGGGGGCGTGGGTTCAGGCCCTGCCGCCCACAAATCCCACCCCCGGCGCCACTTCACCCCTTCCGACATGTATCAAGGTACTGGGAGATAGAGAACTGCGTAAAACGTATTTGCGACTTGGGTATACTAATTGTTATTGTGCAACTGCCGCTAAGTGGGATTTATAAGAGCGGTCAGTGTAGCTCACTGTGAACCTTTTCGGAGATAATTGCGATACAATGTAACGAAATGCAGCCATGGGGTCTGAGTGCTCGCCGCAAGTGTAAACGTCAACTGTAGCGTAGCTGTAGGCAGGCCATGTGTGAATTGCAATATGGCTCTCGACTACTAGCGCAATCACGGACACCCCTCCCTTGTCCCCACCCTCGAATTTCCATGAATTCACCTCTACAATGTGCATTCTAGCAATGCGCGCTGCCTCAGTTACTATTCTCCTTAACTCTCTCTCGTCGTTTAACAGCGCGGGGTCAACACCATAGAGCTCGCCGTACACATGCTTGCCTATAATAGGCGCCTTGGACTGGGACTCTGACTCATCTCCCATTCCGTCTCGCGCGTTTCCTGGCATATTTAAACTTTTTGAGACAGCTGACACCGCCCCTTTTAGAGTGGGTGCTCTTGTGCTCGGGCAGCGCTGGCATCTCAAAGGAGAGGCGACATCGAGAGCTGTCCGGCGCGGCCTCAAGGAGCCCACAGCGCGCGTCGGAGCAGAGATCCAGTTTATGCAGAGTGCCGCG
>JAJHRB010000029.1 GCA_020833025.1 Thermoproteaceae archaeon
CCCTGAAGAATCGCCGGCGGTACGGCTTATAGCCTCGTGGCGCCGCCCCGCGCGTGAGCGCCGCGGTCAAAGCAGCCTCGACTTGAGGACGTGAATGAGCCTTGACTCTGACAGCCACCTTTCAAGCGGCACCTTCAGGACCCGCCCGGCTGCGGTATTTATTACCGCGGCTCTCAACGCAAAGATTATAGGCTACCAGCAGCTCGTGGAGATGCTCCTCTACACGCTCAGGAGCACCACCATGTTTGTGCCGGCAGCGGTGTACGGCGTGAGCGTGCCCGACACATCGCTGTACGCCCACTCGCTGCTCTCGGCCGCGCTGGCGTCCACGGGCGGGGAGTTCGTGCTCGTCGCGCTGGACGTCGGCAAGATACAGGACTACATGCCGCGCTGCAAGAGCGAGAGAATAGAGCCGCCGAAGTTCTATATAGAGCGCGCGACTTAAAGGCCCCGTCCTGGCGCCAGAGCGCCGTGATAGCCTTCCACCTGCACCTCTACCAGCCTGACAGGGCAGATCCGTGGCTCGAACTGCTACTGCCCGAGCCGTCAGCGTCGCCGTACAGACACTGGAACGAGAGAGTTTCGCACGAGAGCTACGAGCCAAACGCCGAGCTTGGAAATTACGAGTGGGTCAACTTCGACGTGGGCCCAACGCTGCTCACATGGCTTAAAAATTACAGGCCGTGGGTATATGTCGCGCTCCTGGAGGCTGACAGAGCCGGGCTGGAGAGGTGGGGGCACGGAAATGCACTAGCGCACCCTTACTACCACGTCATCCTGCCGCTAGTGCCTAGGCGCGACAGGGAGGTGCTGATACACTGGGGCGTGGAGTTCTTCAAGAGACACTTCAAGAGGGGCCCGGAGGGCATATGGCTTCCGGAGATGGCAGTCGACGTGGAGACCCTTGAAGTGCTCGCGGATTACGGCATCGGCTTCACGATACTCACGCAGAGTCAGGTCAGAGGGGGGAGGGCCGGGGGCCCTTTCAAGGCCGTCCTTCCGAGCGGCAGGAACATTGCCGTTTTTGTTAGGGACGAGGGGCTCTCAAACGCTCTGGCATTCGGCGGCTTTGAGAGATTCCTCGAGGCGCTGAGGGGAGCCTCTGGCGACGTTATAGTGGCGCTGGACGGCGAGACTTTCGGGCATCACATAAGGGGCGCAGAGAGAGAGCTCGCGAGGTTCATAGGCTCGCACAAAAACGAGCTCGCGAATTTAGGAAAGCTGTACGAGCGTGGTTACGTGGGCGAGGTTGAGATAATTGAGCGGACCTCGTGGAGCTGCCCCCACGGGCTCGGCAGGTGGAGCCGGGATTGTGGATGCGACGGGCCGGCCCCGTGGAGGGAGGGGCTCAGGGAGCTCATAGACTGGCTCGGCAGGACTGTTGACGCGGCACTCGAGCAGAGATACGGGAGCGCGGGGTGGCGCATGCTGATGGAATACATAGGCGTAATCCTAGGCGGTGACAGCTCGAAATACACGCCGGAGCAGCTGAGACTTCTCGAGGCCCAGAGGGCAAAGCTTGCCGCCAATACTAGCGACGCATGGTTTTTCTCAAGACTGGGGATAGAGTTCGGCATTGCCGTGAGGTGGGCGCTCAGAGCGCTGGAGCTGCTCGGTGACCTAAGCCTCATCAGCGAGTTCATGGACAGGCTCTCCAGAATAGTACCCGAGGACGTCTTGATGCTCTACACCCCGGGAATTAGAGGCCCCCTGATGGCTGCAATGATGTACATAACGCTCTCGGTGCACGGCATTGCTAGCGACAGAATAGGCCCCTACATCGTGAGGCCCGTGGACGACGAGCTCGAGATTTTCGACACGCGCACGCGGGAGAGATACAGGTTTAGGTACGACCTGCTGTGGAGCGCCTTTGTGGGATGAGCCGGGCGCGGGAGCTCGCGGGGCTGTTGCTGCCCTACACTCCCATTCTTGTAGCGAGAGTAGGCTCGGGCGCGAGCGCGTTTCTCGTCGTCAAGCTCGCCAGCGGCGGGCATCTTGAGGCAGGCGCTGTGGCAGCCGCGTACCCCTTCTTGGAGGCAGCTGGCGCGTTTATCGCGGGGCGGTGGTCAGATTTGCTGGGGCGGAAGAGGACGCTAGTGGCGGGATACGCGGCCAGGTCAGTTGCAATGCTCTTGTTGTCCCTTGCGTTCTTCGCGCGACACGGGCCGTGGCTGGAGGCTGTGCTGAACGGCATTATAGGCTTCACAACGGCTTTCATCGTGACGGCATCTCTCACAATGGTGACAGACCTCACGAACGTCAGAAATCGCGGGATTGGCATGGGGGGTTTCGAGTTGGTCAATCTTGTGAGCTACGGCGCTGGCTACCTCTTGGGCTGCGCGCTTTACGACGCACTGCGCGGCCCCGCGGCGTACCTAGCTGTGGCCCTCGCGACCGCACTCTCGATACCGCTGTTCGCGGCCCTTCTGCCGGAGACCGCCCCGGCGGCAGCTAGAGGGGGGAGATTTCTTTACGCGGTGCTGCCGCACTCCGCGCTGGCACTCATGCCAATCTGGTTCGCGCTGACTGCGATAATCGGGCTGGCAATCTTCGCGCCCAGAGCGATGGTTGCAGTGCCGAAGCTCGGCAGTAGCATCCAAATCGGCGCGCTCTATGCCGCGGCGCTAGCAGCCCTGGGACTCGGGGCCGTCTTCTTCGGCCGCCTGGCGGATGCGTGGGGACGCCTCAGGGTGTTCAGGCTGGGTCTCGTGAGCGGGTTGTTGGCGATATCGGCCCTCAACGTCCTGCTACGTCTCGGCTTCGATATCGCCCTCGCGATTATCGCGCTCTCGCCCCTCCTTTTCTTGACCTCGGCAATAGGGCCGAGCATTCTGGCGCTTGTAGGCGACGAGGCTGACATCAAGTATCGGGGCACTACAATGGGCATTTACAGCGTGATGCTAGGTCTTGGAATTGGCACGGGGAGCATAATCGGCGGCGTTGTCGCTTCGCTCTCCGGCGAGCGGGCCATTGCCGGAATTGCGTGCGCCGCGCTGCTGGTCTACGCCTCAATGTTCGCGCTCCACGTGACCCTGGTCGCGCGCTGGAGGGGCCGGGCGCTACAATATTAAGACCCCCGCGGTCCAGGGCCTTCATGCTGGGGTGTGCATTGACTACTACCGCGAGTTCGTGAGGAGCGGCAGATACAGGGTCAGGTCAGAGACAGAGTCCAGCTGTTTCTCCGCGCTCGCAGACAGAGAGGTGAAGTCAGGCGAGGAGGTGTCCACCTCTGACATAATCCCAAGACCGAGCCTCCGCAGAGTGTACACGAGCCCCGCCGAGCTGCTGACCGGGGAGTGGCCAACGCCCATGCTCAAGATCTCCGAGGGCCCGAGGGAGGCCTACGCCAAGCTCGACTTCTTCAATCCGTTTAGCAACAGCATCAAGGACAGGACTGCATATTACCTGCTCAAGTCAGTTGGCGGCAGTAAAGTGGTCGAGGTGTCGAGCGGCAACTTTGCTCTGGCGCTGGGCGCGCTCGGGAATATAATGGGGAGGGGCATCAAGGTCTACCTGCCGGCGTCAAGCGATTACATCGCGCCGTTTCTTGAGTACCTCGGCGTGGAGTACCATATTGTTGACGTGACGTCTACAATAGAGGCGCTGGAGCTCCTAGAGAAGGATCTAAGAGAGGGCATGGTGCACCCGAATCAGTTCGAGAACGACATGAACTTTATTGCACACTTGAGAACCGCGGCGGAGATAGACTGGCAGCTGTCGGAGATTGGCAGGAGACCAGGTTACATAATCGCCGCGGTTGGCACCTCTGGCCACGCCTCCGCTCTCGGCTTTTACTTCGGGACTAAGTACGGCGCCAGGCTCATCGCGGTGCAGCCGCGGGACTGGATACCCGGCATGAGGCGCGTTGAGACCGGCATGAAGTGGATCGGCATGGCCGGTCCCGAGATCGTCGAGGTGTCGCTCGAGGAGGCGCTGGACGGCGTGAGGTCCTTTGCGAGGAGGTTCGGGCTGCTCATCGGCCCGAGCGCCGGTGCCGTCTATGCCGCTTTCCTGAGGCGCGCTGAGAGCGGCGTGTACGTGCTGATCTTTCCCGACGGACTCTTCAAGTACGCGCTGCTGCTCAAGCGCATGCCCCACGCTGCCCGGCCCCGTGCGAGCGGCCAGCAGCAGGGTTAAAACACTGCAGGCGCTCACAGGGCACGGAACGGCCAGGATATTGATTCCAAGACCCTCGGCACTTTCCGCGCGGCCCTCTCGCGCACCTCCTCGAGGTAATTGCTGCCCGTTGAATCGATGACCACAGTCAGCGGCCCGAAGCTCTCAACATCGAGAACCCACATAGCGTCAGCAATGCCGAGGTCAAGCCAGTGGACGGAGACAACGCGCCTCACAGCCGCAGCGGCGAGCACGCCGGCGCCGCCCGTGAAGACGGCATAGGCCGCGCCGCACTCCCTCAACGCCTTAGCGGTTCTCCTGCCCATGCCGCCCTTGCCGACGACAAGCTTGACGCCGAGCTTCCTGATCACCTCTGCCTCAAAGGGCTCCATCCTGGCTGACGTGGTGGGGCCGGCGCTCACCACCTCCCAGCCGTCCCCCGCCCTCCTCACGACGGGGCCCGCGTGGTATACGACGCCGCCGTTGAGATCGACGGGCGGCCTCTCCCCGCGCCTCAAGTACTCGACGAGCCGCTTGTGCGCGAGATCCCGCGCGGTCACGACGAGCCCGCTCACGTAAACCACGTCGCCAATGCGGAGCCTGGCGGCGTCCTCTGCAGCTATTGGAGTTCTGAGCGTGTAGACGGCCACGGGCGTGATAAGTCGGACGTTAAAAAGCGTACCTGACTTTGCTATACTTCACGTATTAAAACGCGGCAGCGTCTGAGTGCGGTGCTCGAGACTGCGCTCCTCAGGGCAGCCAAGGAGGCTATTGCACGCGCCACAGTAGGCCTGCCTTCCGACATCGTGGCGGCACTGGAAAGGGCAGTTGAAAGCGAGAGGAGCGAAATGGCGAGGTACCACTTAAAGGCAGCCCTCGAGAATGTGCGCCTGGCAGTACGCCGCAGGGCCGCCGCGTGTCAGGACACAGGATTTCCCAGCTTTTATGTGAAACTCGGCGACGGCTTTCCCCTGAGGAGCAGAGCGCTTGAAATACTTGCGCAGGCCGTGCGCGAAGTCTCGCACGAGCTCCCGCTCAGGCCCAATGTTGTGCACCCCATCACCGGCAGGGTCTTCGAGGACAACGTAAGCGCCGGCGCGCCGTGGTTCGACGTCGAGCTAGCCGCCGGCGACTACATTGAGTTCTTTTACGTGCCGAGAGGCGGCGGCTCCGAGCTTCCGAGCGTGGCCTTCACGCTCCCTCCGGGCATTGCGCTGCGAGAGCTCCCGCGCGTGGTCTTGAGGGCTGTAGTGAGGGCGGGGCCTGTGCCGTGCCCTCCCGTAATCGTGGGAATCGGGGTGGGCCCGTCGGTTGATATAGCAGCGAGACTCGCGAAACGAGCAGCGGTGCTGAGGCCCGTGGGCTCCAGGCACCCCGAGCCCGAGATAGCGCGCGTGGAGGAGGAGCTGCTAAGGGCCATCAACATGCTGGGAATTGGCGCGCAGGGAGTGGGCGGCGCGATAACGGCGCTTGACGTGCACGTAGAGTACGCGTGCAGGCACCCGGCCGCCTTTTCTGTCGGAATAGCCTTTTCCTGCTGGGCTACTAGGAGGGCCGGCGCCAGAGTCTATCCCGACGGCAGTTACGAGCCACTAGACGCGCCGCCAAGACTTAAATAAATGTCTGCAGAGAGAGGCAGTCTCGGGACCCGTCGCGCTCGCCGATGCTGTTAACCCGTAGGCCGGTCCGCGGGCGGAAGTCCCGGGTTCGAATCCCGGCGGCGGCGCCACTGCCCTCTTCTCCGCGCCACCGCCGCGATTTCTCTCCGTCACGGCGCGCTGTTTCCAGCCTCTCGGGGGCCGGCGGTCTTGCTTCTTGGAGCTGGGGTCAGATGCTTGGCTGCAGCAAGTGCGACTAGTAAGCAGTCTGCGAAACTCTTTTATTTAAACAGAAAATGATGCGCTATGAAAGTTCGCGAACTAATTTCCAAGCGCGTCGTCTCGTGCCGCGATGACGAGCCAATTGAGTGCGCCGTGATCAAAATGCACGCGGAAAATGTGGGAAGTGTCCTCGTGGTGGACAGCACCGAATCTCTCGTCGGGATAATCACTGAGAGAGATGTCATTAGGCTCGTCGCGCAGGGAGTCGATCTTAAGATGCCGCTTAAAAGCGTCATGACTCGCAGGGTAATTACAGCAGAGCCCGACGAGGCAGTGTCATCTGCAGCTGTCAAGATGGTGGAGAATAACATAAGGCACCTGCCAGTAGTAGAGGGCGGCAGGGTGGTGGGCGTGGTAAGCATAAGGGATGTCATGAGGGCACTCCTCGCCTCGGCGGCATTCCCGTAGGAAATCCGGCTCGCGCGGGCGAATGCTAAAGACCGCTCTTGCGAGAGAGGCTGCCAGGCTCATTAAGAGCGGTATGATTGTCGGGCTGGGGTCCGGCACCACGATCCGCGAGTTCGTGAGAGTGCTTGCAGAGCTCGACCCTCCCGACGTCCTGCTAGTACCCACATCCATCGACACTGAGATGGCAGCGATCGAGGCAGGGCTGGGCGACGCGCTGAGGCCGCTGTGGGCTGTTGACAGAATAGACATTGCAGTGGACGGGGCTGACGAGGTCACGCAAGAAAAGGTTCTGCTTAAGGGCAGGGGGGGCGCCATGCTCCGGGAGAAAGTTGTGGATTATGCTGCCGGCACGCTCGTGATACTTGTGGAGGGGCGCAAGCTCGTGAAGCACATACCCGAGCGCAATCCGGTGCCTATAGAGGTTGTGCCGTGGGCGTGGCGCCACGTAGCCAGGGCCGTGGAGGTGAAGTACGGCGGCACCGCGAGACTGAGACGGGACTCGGCGAAGCTCGGCCCCGTGATCACGGACAACGGCAATTTCATACTCGACTGGCACCCGGCATCTCCGGTCAACGCCGCGTTAGAGGACGAGCTCAAGCTAATACCCGGCGTGGTTGAGAGCGGCATATTCTCAAAGAGGAGGGACGCCACGATCCTAGTGGCGGGCGAGGACGGCAGGGTTTATGCACTATAGCGGCGCAGGGAAGCTGCCTGTGCCGCTGAAGTAGTCCCATCCGCGCCACCTCAGCGTTCCCTCACGCCACCAGACCGCGCCGCTCCCGCTCACCACCTCTGCGAACGCGATATATGGCTCTGTTACATCGCAGTCGCGCCTCACAGCGAACACAGGCAGGAGCTCCTCCCCGCCGTTAAACACGAGCTCATCCACGTCAAGACCCCTCTCTCGCGCGAACTCCACTAGCTCGTCAGAGGTGGGGAGTCGAGTCACTATTACGTCAACCCCCCGTGCCATAGTCCACAGCACGTCGGCAAGACCGTCTGAGGAGTCCATGCTTGCCGTGACGCAGTGAGCCGGCGGCAGCGGCCACGTGGGCTTGGGCCGGCGCAGCATCTCAACGCCGCGCCTGACGACAGCGCTCCTGCCGCTCTCGCGCCAAAATCTGTAGGCTATGCTGGTATAGCCGAACTCCGGTATTGTGATGAGTATGTCGCCGGGTCTCGGGATCCGGCCTACCCGCCTCTCGGCTCTCCCCACCATCACAATGTCTACCACGACGTCGCCACCCCGGTTTAAGTCGCCGCCAATATATTTAACCCCGAAGCACGATGCAGCTTCGAGGATGCCCTCGATGACCTCAGAGGCCTCCGAGAGGCTCGGCGCCGTGACAGATGCGAGCATGTGCGTCGGGGTCGCGTACTTGACCCTCATGTCGCTGTAAGCCGCGGCAACTCCCCTCCAGCCGAAGTCCTGCCAGCTCTGGAACGCGAGTCTTGACGCCGACGCCGAGATGCCGTCAATTTTAACGGCAATGCCGTCAATGTAGGTCACATCGTTGTCCTCGGCGCCGAGTGAAGACAGGAGGTCTCGCAGGAAGGCCTTCTCTCCCACGCGTCAACTCGAACCCCCATTATTCTTTCTCCACGCGGCGGCGTCAAGCCGCTCACTCTGCCGTCACCTCCTCGAGCAGCTTGAGCGTCTCGCCGCCTCCCAGCTTGATTCTCTGCCACAGCAGCGAGTTCTTACAGAGCACATATCTCACGCGCGCTCTCGTGTCGTCCCGCTGCAGCATGCCCACGCCAACGAGCCTCTCCAGCACGTATCTCACAAGCGTCAGCACGACAGGCTTTGTCGTATCAACGCCCCCGGACATGAGAACCCTTCTCGGCGTGAACGAGACGCACGACCCCCTCGCCTCGCTCACCATCTTCTGCATGCCTTGGTACACCACCTTCAGCACGGACTTGAAGTCGGACAAGTCAAAGCGAGGGTTCATGCTACCGTCATGCGCGCGCAATTTAACCTCAGCGAGCACGCAATTACATATGCAGGAAAAATGCGCCTGTATGGCGTCTTAATGGGGGCGGCAGGCGCGCCCTGCTACTCGCCCACCACGACGACAATGACCCTGCGCGCGCGCGGCCCGTCCATTTCAATCATCATTACGTCTTGCCACGTGCCGCGGGCTGCCCTGCCGTTGATCACCGGCACTACTAGGTGCGGGCCCAGAAACACATTCGCCAGGTGGGCATTCGCGTTGTCGTCAATCTCGTCGTGCCGGTAGCCGGCATTGCGCGGGAATAGCTGGCGGAGCTTGCTAAGGATGTCCTCCTTCAGGCGCGGCTCGTTCTCGTTGACCGCCAGCATTGCCGTGGCGTGCGGCACGTAAATCAGCGCAATTCCGCGCTTGATGCCACTCCTCTCGATGGCGCTCTCAATCCCGCCGGTTATGATGACTATGTCCTCTCTGGACCTGGTCTGAACCTGCAGTTCCTCGACGTGGACCCTCACGCCGCGACGCGGGCCAGTGCTATAAATGCGCAGCTATACAGCGGCCGAGAGCGCGCCCGCGGCCAGCCCCGACAGCAAGTTCACCGACTCATTCGTGAGCGCCCCGCGCCTGACGCAAGAGGCCGCCGTGCCGCTTGCGAGCTCGCCGTTGCAGATGCGCCCAGTCTGCAGCGCCGCTCCAAGCAGGCTGTCCGCGAGCTCGCCGACATATCCGAACAGCGCGACCTTCCATGCCGGCGCGTCGACGCCCATTGCATGTGCCAGGAGCGCAATTGTTAGGGCTCCCGCGGCGGACGCCGCACTGCCGACTAAAGTCACACCGCCTGAGACTCCGGGTCTCACGCGCCTCCCCGGCGCGAGGATAAACCTTGGAGTGCCTCCGTAGGCGATGCCAACCTCGCTGGCCCACGTGTCTGCAGTCACTGCAGCCACTGCCGTCACCGCTGCGCAGAGGAGCCTAGAATCGCCCGTGAGCGCATGAAACGCGGCAAATGCCAGTGCGGGAGCCCCCGCGCAGACTACCTGCACGGCGCCCCTTCCCGCCACGTCGCGGAGTCCGAGACTCCTCTTCAGCTCAGCGCGCAGCCTAGTGAGCAATGATGACGTGATGAAGAAAACGAGCAGCAACGTGAAGAGCGCCGCGTTCATGACAGCTATCGTCACGCCAATTGCAGCCGCGGCGGCGGCGCCTCCAGCCGTGAGGAACTGCCGCCGCACGGCAAGCGCGGCAAGAGCAGGCACGGCAAGCGCGAGCATCAGTGACGTCTCCATAACGTGCGCAAGCTGCAGCACTTTTAATATTTCGGCAACGGCGCGGCGGGATTAGTTAAGAGCCCGTGCCGCGAAATTGCCATGGACGTGCTAACGAGACTCCACCGGAAGTACGGCGGAGCCCTTGAGAGGGCCCTCGAGTACTACCTGACAATTGACGTCGAGCCGGAGTTCAGGGACGGGGTGCTTTATCAGGTCAGGACGGGGGGCAAGCGCCTGAGGCCGCTGATAACTCTGGCTGCCGCAGAGGCTGTCTCGGGGCGCTGGGAGCCCGCAATTCCCGCCGCTGCAATTGTCGAGCTGATACACAACTACTCGCTCATTTACGACGACGTAATTGACAGGGGGGAGGTGCGGCGGGGCGTGCCAACGGTGAGGAAGAAGTACGGCGACAGCGCGGCAATACTCATAGGCGTGTGGTACAGGGAGGCAATAGAGGAGGCGGTGCTAGACACGCCCAAGCCGCTGCTGTTCGCCAGAGAGGTCGCAAAGGTGATAAAGGCAATAGACGAGGGGGAGAGGCTCGACGTGCTGCTTGAGTGCGGCGGGCGCCAGGACCCCTACTTTGTCACCGCGCGCAAGGCGGACGTGTCGCTCGACGACTACATACGCATGGTCTCGCTGAAGACGGGGACTCTAATTGCTGCTGCGGCCAAGTGGGGCGTGCTTTCTGTCACTGACGATGCAGAACTCGCAGAGGCGGCGTGGAGCTTTGGGATGGGCGCCGGCATAGCGTTCCAGATTATAGACGACGTGCTCGATATATACGGAGACCCCGAGAAGTTCGGCAAGGAGATCGGAAAGGACATCAAGGAGCGCAAGAGGGGCAACGCCGTGGTGGTTATAGCCTTGGCGAAACTCCCGCCGCGGGACAGAGAGGAGCTGCTCTCCATACTAGCCAAGGAGAGGGTTGGCGAGGAAGACGTTAAGAGGGCCGTGGCGCTGCTGGACTCCGTGGGCGTCAGAAGCGAGGCCGTGAGACTGGCTGACAAATACCGCCGCGAGGCGGAGCGCCACCTGGCAAGAATACCAAACAGCGAGGCGCTGAGGGAGCTGCTGGACTTCATACTAAAGAGGGAGTACTGACTCGCGTGCTGATGTGAGCGAGGGCGCCTGCGTCCCGGCGCTGTTTAGAGGCGATGTCTCCAGCGCGGGCATCAAGTGGCCAAAAGAACAAAATAAAGCCTCAAGAGCCGGGCACGCAAGTGGCGGAGTCCCGAGAGAAGGGCCGGGAAATATACATCGTAAAGTTCGGCGGCTCCGCCATTACCGATAAGGCAAGGCCGTACACCTTCCTCCGGGGGCTGATAGCGCCAGCCGCCTCGGCGCTCCGCGGGAGGCGGGCCATTCTCATTCACGGCGCTGGCTCCTACGCTCATCCCCACGTGAGCGCATTCGGGCTCACTCCCCTCGGCACGGCGCTCATTAAGGCATCTCTCAAGCGCCTCACGGCGCGCGTAATTGAGGAGCTGGCCGAGGCGGGGGTTTACGCAGTCCCGATAGAGCCCAGCGACGTGTTCTGGGGCAGGGCGCTTATTAGGCGGGAGGTTATTGTGCACGCGCTAGAGCGCGGCATGTACCCCCTCCTTCACGGCGACGTTGTTCCCTCCGATGAGGGGTACGTCGTGCTGAGCGGCGACGACATTGCCGCCGAGCTAGCCAGGGAGTTCAGCCCCAGGGCGGTGATCTTCCTCATGGGTGCCGACGGCATCTACACCGCGCCGCCGGGAGTGCCGGGCGCCGCGAAAATTAAGAGGCTCGCGCTCGAAGCCAGCATTGCCGGTGCCTCAGGTATAGACGTGACCGGCGGAGTCCGGAAGAAAGTAGAGGTGGGCATGGCAATTGCCGCCGCGGGAATACCAGTTTACTTCTGTTCCGTGCTTGATATTGAGTCAATTAAGTCGATACTGCACGGCAGCGGTGCCCACAACTGCACATATGCAGGGCCGGAGGCAGGCTAGCGCTACTCCTGCCGGCAGCGCGGCGCCAGTGCATCGGCTCATGAACGGCGCGCGGCGGGAACTCCCTCAACGTGCCGCGTTTGAGCGCATCCAGGACGTCTCTCAGCGCGTTTCCCACTGCAATGTAAATCTTTACTCCGCTTGACGTCAGCATTTCGTAAGCCCTCCTCCCGATCGCGCGCACCGCCACTGCATCTGGCTTCAACTCGCTAACGAGATCCCACTTGCAGGAGCCCGGCCCCTCCCGCGCCGGATTGCGGACCGCGCTGACTTTGTGCGAGCCCTCGCTCAGCTCAAGCACAGCAAAATACGGCGCGTCCCCGAAGTGCGCAGATATGGGCGAGTCAAGCCCCCTGTCCTCGTCTACCGGCACCAGCACGCGCACGCTCCTGCCGCTTTCTAAAATTTAAGCCTTTCCTCATTAACTATCACTATTGTTCGTGATAGTGAGTGTTGATAATCGCCTATCGCAGAACTCCACAGCACCGTGACATGTCATACATAATTACATAAAAGTTAATAATCGCGCAGCGTGCTAGTGGCGTGTCGCTTTTGGAGTTCCGCTTCCACGGGCGCGGGGGTCAGGGCATGGTTACGGCAGCGCAGCTGCTCGCAGTCGCTGCAGTGATGGAGGGCAAGCACGCCCAGGCGTTTCCTGAGTTCGGGCCGGAGCGCAGGGGCGCGCCCGTCAAGTCCTACTTGCGCGTCTCAGACCGGCCCATCTATGCGCGCGAGCCCGTGCTGCGCCCGGACGTTATAGTCGTCGCGGACCCCACTCTCTTTAAGTTTGAAGACCCCCTGAGCGGCGCCAAGGAGAGCTCGATACTAGTAGTAAACGGCGCGTACAAGTCGCCGCTGAAAACATACTACATAGACGCGACCTCTCTGGCCGTGAGAGTGCTGGGCAGGCCCGTAGTCAACACCGCACTGGTGGGGGCGGTTATCAGGGCCACGGGAGTTGTCTCCCTGGACACAGCCCTCAGGGCCCTCGGTAAGTTCTTCAGCGGGAGGCTTTACGAGGCAAACGCAAAGCTCATAGAGCTCGCACACCAGGAAACAGCAGAATTATGAGCCTCCCGCGGGCCTCGGAGCTGCCAATAGGCGCCGTGATTACGGAGCCAGGCTCGAGCAGAAGGAACAAGACGGGGAGCTGGAGGGCTTTCAGGCCCGTGATCGATGACAGCAGGTGCATCAGGTGCCGGATATGCTGGCTTTACTGCCCCGACGGCGCCATAGTGGAGAGGCAGGGCGTGTTTAAAGTCGGCGAGAGAGTGTACGAGGTCAAGTACGAGATAGATTACGACTACTGCAAGGGCTGCGGCATCTGCGCGCACGAGTGCCCCGTGAAGGCCATTGAGATAGTCCCGGAGACGCCCTAGATTCTTTTTAAAGACGTTTCGATAAGTGGTTATGGCAGCAGAAATAAGAGGTCCGTACCTGGGGATGAAAATACCGGAGGACCTGTGCTTCAAGACCGACATGGGCGAGAAGTGCTTCCGCGACTACAAGGGGAAGTGGCTGTTGCTCTTCAGCCATCCCGGCGACTTCACGCCGGTGTGTACCACCGAGTTCGTGGCGTTCTCGAGGAAGTATGAGGAGTTTAAGAAGAGGGGCGTGGAGCTTCTGGGCCTCAGCGTAGATACCGTCTTTAGCCACATCGAGTGGAAGAAGCAAATCGAGCAGGCCTTCGGCATCAAGGTTCCGTTCCCCATAATTGCAGATGTGGATATGAAAGTGGCATCGCTCTTCAACGCCATACCGCCTGGGCAGAGCTTGACGGTTAGAACAGTCGCGTTGATCGACCCAGACCTGAGGCTTGCCTGGTTCGCCGCGTATCCCTACACCAACGGCCGCAATGTCGACGAGATACTGCGCATAATCGACGCTGTACAGTTCAGCTACAAGTACGGCTACGCAACGCCGGCAGACTGGAAGCCAGGAGATCCCGTAATCGTGCCGCCGCCGGCCACAGTAGAGGCCGCCGAGAAGAGGCTAAAGGAGCCAGGCGTTGAATGCAAGTACTGGTGGTTCTGCACGAAGAAGTACGAGGAGGTGGTCAGGCGATAGACGGCGGCATCCGCGCGTACGAGCGCCCTAATCGCTACAGATCGGCGCACTCGCGCAGGTCGCCCCGGTAGAGCGCGTACCCCACTATAACGCCGTCGAACCCTGCCCTCAGCGCCTCCTCCACGTCCTTGCACGTCCTCACGCCGCCTGCGTAATACAGGCGCCGCGCCAGCTCCCTCATGCGGTTGGTGCTCACCGCGGGGGCCCGGAAGCCGGCGCCCGTGCCCTCCACGTCGATTGACGTCACGATCAGGGCGGCAAAAACGCCGTGGTCGCGCAGGCGGGTGAGAGCCTCGCCTAGTGGCGCCGCGGCCCTCCTCCACCCGTCTATCATCACGACATCGCGCCAGACGTCGATGGAGACTGCAAGCCGGCTCCCGTACTTGCCGGCAATCTCGGCGAAGAGCCGCGGCTCCGTGAAGGGCAGCGAGCCGACGACGGCGGTCTTGCAATTCTCGAGCGTCCACAGAATCGACGCCTCAGACCTCAAGCCGCCGCCGAGCTGGCACCTCCCCCCGAGGAGCCTCGACACAGCCTCCACCACCGCCACGTTGACCGGGCGCCCTGCCTCAGCGCCGTCCAGGTCGACCACGTGCACGAGCTCGGCGCGCGAGAACCTCCTGGCGAGCTCCAGCGGGTTCCCGACGAAGACGTACTCCCCCCGCCTTCCGCGCACCCTCTTCACCGCCCTCCCGCCCTCTATGTCTATTGACGGGATGACGGGCGATGTCATAGCAGCACTCCTTTTGTTGTCGGCGTGCGCTCTGACGGCGCCATGGCCTGCCTGAATGCCAACCCCAGCGCCTTGTGCGCCGCCTCGAGCTTGTGGTGCGGGTCCCTGCCCCTCACGTACACGTGGACCGTCGCCCTTGCCTCAAGGGCGAGCACTCTGACCCAGTGCTTGAACATGTAGAGCGGGTAGCCGCCCACCGTCACGTTCGGGAGCCTCGCCCTGACGACCCAGTAGGCCCTGCCGCCAAGATCCACGGCCGCCAGCGCGAGAGAGTCGTCCATCGGTACTGCCGACCAGCCGAACCTAGCAATGCCCTCTCTATTGCCGAGGAGCTGGCCTAACGCCCTGCCGAGCGCTATCGCGGCATCCTCTATTATGTGGTGCCCGTCGTCCAGCTTTCTTCTCTCCCTCGCCTCTACCACGCCGCCTATCCCGGCGTAGAGCAGAAATGTCTCGAGCATGTGGGTGAAGAGGGGCAGTGGCGTCTCGACACGCGGCTTCTCGCCGCGCCTCAGCGTGACGGAGACGTACGTCTCGTCCGTCTCTCTGACGGACGACACCGCGTGATGCGCGCAGCGCGCTATTTATGGTTGACAGCGCCTGGCCCGCTCAGGACCCCGGGCCCTCCGGGGCAGCCGGATTGGGGGCGGCTACTTGCCGCTCCCCCTCACCGTGCCGACGACGAACAGCGGGACTTCAAACGAGCCCCCGTGGTAGTAATACAGCAGCACCTTGGCAATCTCCCGCAGAATTAGCATGAGGTCGCCGCGCTTGACTCCCGCGGCATCGGCTGCCTCCCTCCAGGGTCTTGCCTGCAGCACCTTGCTTAATAGTATCCTCTCGGCGGCGTCAGGAAGTCCCGGCCTCCTGTCCCTGGAGTTGTAGAAATAGCGCGCAGTCAGCATGTACATGGCGTCCATCACGTTCTCGTAGGTCATTGGGCCGAACGCGTAAGCGACAAGCCTCTCAAGCTGGTTCCTCGACAGCAGCGGCGGCCCGTCGACATCCCACCCCCAGTCGCTCAGCAAGTACTGGACCTCGGACGGCAGGAGGTCGCTGTACGGGCCCATTAGCGAGTGCACGAGCCTCCTCCGGAACTCGATGTTCGCGTACCTGACGAACTCCCTGGCCCTCTCGCTGAGGGGCTTCACTAGCAGCACGCTGTACTCGCCCGACGACGGATTCCTCTCCGGCGACAGGTGAATTGGAACGAAGCCGTTCCTGATCCAGAATCTCAACAGCCTGTCGTAAACGCCGAAGCCGACGCCGATCCAGTCCATTCCGAGCTCTCTCGCCTCCTCCTCGATTTTCCTAAGCATGAGCGTGCCGAGACCCATGCCCTGAAGCTCGGGGTGCGTGGCTATCCTCACAATCCTCCAGCCCCTCAACCTCGCGAACTCGGGGACCCTCCAGTACTTCAAGAACCTGTCGGGAATTATGTTCCCGGGCAGTTTCAGCCCCCTCAGCGCCTGGTCTATTGACACGTCGTCGAGACCCCCCTCATACGCCAGCTCGACTGACACCACGATCTTCCCGCTGGGCAACGCGAGGGCCCTGGCCGTGTGGTGCGGCGCGTCGAGAAGCATGCCGAGGTCGTCCGGCTCATTGCGGTAGTGAGCCTGCACGTAAATGCCAAAGAACTGGCGCAGCCTCTCCTCGTCGCCTATTATGTCCCCCTCCTTAAGGTAAACCACCTCTTGTCTCTTCACGCACTCTACGTCTGACTCCTCAACTCTCGCCGGCTCGGCATTTAAGAGGAATGCGTTGAAAAGCCACCGCTCGACGGGGTCGTCGGGGCCGTAGCGTATCGGCTCCCTCATCTCGTAGACGTGCACCTCCGTGTCCCCGGACTCGCGGAGGTACTTCAGAAACCTTATTGAGAACCCCCTGCCGGCGCCCTCGTAGCCGTGAATTGTCGTGGCGAAGACGAGTCTGTCGAACTTCTTGTGCACGGCGTAGAGTGCCGGCAGCGGAACTGACGCTGCCTCGTCTATAGCGACGATATCGGCACTCTCACGCTTTAGGAGCATGTACGGCGTGACGACGTCAATGAATATGCCCTTGGCCCTCACGGACCGCACCTCCCCGCCCTCTTTCTCCACGCCGGGCTTGTACCCCAGCGCCCTAAGCCCCCTTATGGCAAACTCCAGTAGTGTCTCCAGGTTCGCGTACTCCATCGCGCTGACGACTGCCTGCACTCTTGCCTTTGCCTTCCTGAGCCTGTGGCCTATTCCCGCGAGCCCGAGCCCCAGCGCGGCGCTCTTGCCGCGCCCTCTATCCGCTATCACGACTAGCGCAATTTTCCTCTTGGGCCTCTGGTAGAGCAGCTCGAAGAGCTTTAACACCTCAACTTGGTCTTGCGTCGCGGCCATTCGGTAAATCCTCGGCGATATCACAGCCTTTTCGGGAATCTCGGGCCTCTTAGGCTCGTAGCGCTTAATTTCGACCGCTCCCGGCGGCTTTAGCAGCTCGCCGCGATCTGCATCAAAGACCGCGACGCCCTCGTGCTCGTACAGACTGCGCCAGAACCTCTCCTTCAGCCGGTGTCTGACGTCGCTCGGCGTGAACTGCGGCACGAGCAGCGCGGTCTGAAATTTCGTGAGATAGCTCTTCCAGACGTGCAGCGGGGGCACGAGGAGTATGTACACGCCGCCGCCGCGCACAACTCCCCCGAGGCGCCCCACGTCGTTCGGCTTGAGGTCGTTTATCAGGTCGAGAACGGCGAAGTCATAAGTCGTGCCCAGCACCCGCTGCGTGTCCTTGTAAGGCCTGAATTCTGTCTCGAGCGAGGACCCCTCCAGCAAGTCTCTCAGGTAGTTCATTCGCTTGTTGGCGTCGGCGTACTCCGGCTGAAACATGTAGAGCCCCCTGGCGCCGCCCCCTGCCGCCTCATACGCCCTGAGGGCCTCTGCCGCGCACTCCGCGAGCCTCCTGTCGTCAGTGCCAACCAGCACGACTAGCCTCCTGTGTCTCGCCTCCCTCGCCCTCTCAACATCCGGCTTGACAATTTCATATATTGTCACCGGCTAGACGCGCTGCCGCCGTATATAAGCCAGCGTCTGCGGCCGAGGCGGCAGAGAAAAACATAAATAGTGAGACCCAGAGGGGGCCGGCCCCGGTAGCTCAGCCCTGGTAGAGCGCCTAGGGAGTTCCCTCGGGCTGCCGGCTCTCTCCAAGACAGGCAGCAGTAGCTCCGCCCCGCGCGGAGTGAGTGGCGCGGGGATGTCGCGTGAACTCGGACCTAACAGCGGCACTCGGGGGCGGCTTGAGGCGGCAGGGCCGTAAAAAATATAAAGGATTGACGCGGGGCTTAAACCAGCCCGAGGGGCTCCCGCGTAGGCTTGGTAAGGGGGCAACCTCCCAACGAGCAGGAGGTCCCGGGTTCGGGGGAGAGCCCGCCCAGAAATCCCGGCCGGGGCTCCAGTCCGCATTTCTGGCTCCCGCCAGGCCCGGCCGGCATTTAGCTCAAAGCCGACCAAATCGGCGCCGAGGACGC
>JAJHRB010000080.1 GCA_020833025.1 Thermoproteaceae archaeon
AGGAGGTCCCGGGTTCGGGGGAGAGCCCGCCCAGAAATCCCGGCCGGGGCTCCAGTCCGCATTTCTGGCTCCCGCCAGGCCCGGCCGGCATTTAGCTCAAAGCCGACCAAATCGGCGCCGAGGACGCCCTCTAAAATTGCAGACCTCCAAGGTGGCGGAGTGCCCTGCATGCGGCCGGAAAAATGTAGGAGCTGCAAAACCGCCGCGGCCCCGCGACCCGCGAGCTGGGCCTCTAGCCCCCGGAGTGCGGAGGGGAGTTGAAGGGGGGCGTAGGGGCGAGAGCCTGCAGTAATACCTCACGTAGCAGCGGCCACCAGCGCCTCCTCGCGAACTCTACGATCTTGGAGAGCCTGCAGTAATACCTCACGTATGCCCACTTAAGCATCCTCTGTGCTTGCTCCCTCGTGAAGCCGTAGCCCCTCATCACGGCCCTCGCCGTGGTCCAGTGCTCCCAATTCCAGTCCTCAATTAGCCCCTCTCTCAGCGCGCGGTAGTAGAGCGGCGTTCCGGGGTAGGGAGTCGCGACTGTGAACTGCGCGTAGGTGGGGTCCAGCTTTATTGCGAACTTTACAGTCTGCCTCATATCGCTCGGCGTTTCCCACGGGAATCCCAGAATGAAGGAGCCCACTACCGCGAGCCCGGCCTCTTTGGCCCAGCGGAATGCCCTCGCTGCCTGCTCGAGCGTTATCCCCTTCCCTATTCTGTCCAGCGTCTCCTGGCTGCCCGACTCGACGCCGAAGTAAACCGACGCGCACCCGTGCCTCCTCAGCTCGAACAGAAGCTCCCTGCTCACGGAGTCCACCCTGGAGCCGCAGGAGAAGCTTATGTCGAGCCTCCTCGCCTTGAGCTCGCCCAGAAACTCCGTCACAAACTTCTTGTTGAGCAGGAGCTCGTCGTCCGTGAACATGATGATGTTTGTCTTGTACTTGCTCACGGCGTCTTCTATCTCCTCCGCAACGCGTCTCGCGGACCTGTAGCGGACATACCTGCCCCAGAAGTACGACGTGGTGCAGAAGATACACCCGAAGGGGCAGCCCCTGCTGGCCATTACGTGTATCACTCTCACGGGCTTGCCGAATAGCGTGTACTTGTCCATCGGGAGCAGGTGGCGCGCTGGCGGCGGCAGCTCGTCGAGGTTTCTTATCGGCGACCTGTCCGGCGTGACTACAATTCTATCGCCGTCTCTGAACGCTATCCCCCTCACCGGCCTCAGGCTCGCGCTCTCGGGCCCCGATCTCTCAATCGCGCTCACGAGCTCCAGCATCGTGTACTCCCCCTCGCCCCTCACGACGACGTCAACGCCGCTCTTTAACGCCTCCTCGTACATGAACGTGGCGTGAGGCCCTCCCATTATCACAGGCAAGTCCCTGTCGTACTCCTTAATCGCCCTCGCCGTCTCGTAAGCCTTGTAGGCCATGGGAGTCGTTGCCGTCAGGCCCACGAGGTCCGGGTGCCACGACTTCACCTCGCCCATGAGGGACCTCATGTCAATGCCCTCGGTCGGCGAGTCGACTATCCTGACCTTGTGACCCGCTGCCTCGAGCACTGCCGCAACCCACGCCAGGCCGAGCGGCGGGGCCCTCAGCCCGAGCGTCCTGTACACCTCGAGTCCCTCGACGCCGGGCGGCACCGCGAGCAGGACCCTCATCCCGCGCGCGCCGCGGCCCTCAGTCCCGCGAGCGTCTTGACCGCCTCCTGCCACGCGTCAGCGTTGTAAATGCAGCCGGGGTCCGGGGCCAGGATATCGCCGAAGTATCCGTACGCGCGCGCCCTGCAGCCGCCGCATAGCAGCTTGTAGGGGCACCTGCCGCAGAAGCCCTTGAGCCTGTCTCTGTCCCTGAAGTTCTCAAAGAACGGGTGCATCCATACGTCCCAGAAGCGCTCCGCCCTCAGGTTGCCGACAGGGCGCGGCAGGAAGACGCAGGGTGTCACCGTGCCCTCGGGCTCTACCGCGACGTAGACCCTCCCTGCGCCACACCCGCCGATAAACTCGGTGAGCTCCCTCGTCACGGGGTCGCTGGCAACGACGAAGTGCGTCGGCGACACGTCGCCCCCGCCGCTCAGCTGGTTGACGACCCTGCCGTACTGCGGAGCCGTGCTGATGATCTCGATCTTTCTCCTCCTCATCTCGACGTATATGTGCCTCAGGAACTCCTCGCGCTCCTCCGGGGACAGGTCCAGCTGGGCGTTCTGGCGGGCGCGCCCGACGGGCACGAAGTTGAAGAAAACGACCCTCCTGACGCCGATCTCCTGCGCGAGGTCGAGCACCTTGTCAGCCTCGTGCACGTTCTGCCTCGTCACAGTGAACGCGAGCGCCGCGTTGAGACCCGCCCTGACGGCATTCTCCAGCCCCCGGATGGCCTTGAGCCAGGCGCCGCGCACTCCCCTGAACTTGTCGTGGACCTCGGGAGACGCCGCGTCTACGCTGATCTCCACGTATCTAAGCCCGGCCTTTCTCGCCCTCAGCGCGAACTCCATGCTCGCGAAGGCTATTCCGTTTGTCGCCACTGCAGAGTATAGCCCCCGCCTGTTTATCTCGGCCAGAACAGGCCAGAAGTCGTCGTGTATCGTGGGCTCGCCGCCGGAGAGCGCTATCGCGGCCACGCCGGTCTCGTCGAGCTCCCTCACCACCCTGAGCTTCTCCCCGAGGGAGAGCTCGTTGCGCAGGGGAGCTCCCGCGTTCTGGTAGCAGTGAGCGCACCTCAAGTTACACGCATTCGTGAAATTCCAGACCACGAAAAATGGGGCGGGGAGTCTCTGCGGAGTCGTCACGCCGAAGAGCGCGACGCCCCTCAGCGCGGTGACGATGCCGCGCCTGACGGGAGGGTCGCTCAGTAATGCCACAATGCTCTCCTCGTCTGCGTGAAACCACGCAGAGGCGAGTCTCATTACAGCCCTGAAAAGGGGATAGACAAAGTGAGCGGCGAGCGGGCACCGGCGGGCGCCCGCGAGGCGCATGAGGGCCCACTCCATCAGCGGTCTCTTCTCGCTGCCGAGCTCGATCTCTCTCATCATGAGCTGGAGCGCCCGCCTCACGGGCCCTCTGTTCAAGACCCTGGTAGTCGCTATGACGGCCCCGACGGCGCTTCCGCCATCCCGGAGCGCGCCGGCGGGAGCGCTGCCCGCCCTCATGTGTACTGCCGGCGCGGGGCAACTTAATCTTTCTACTCCATTTTTGAGTGAGAGCCCAGTGGCCCGCGCGGCATATAAATTGTCCCTTTCACCTCTCGTCCGCCCTCCGGGACGGGCAGGCTATCTCGAAACTCGAAAAAAGATAAGCCGCCCTGCGCCGTGAGCGCGGTGAGGCGCCTCAAGCAGGAGGTCAGAGAGGGTCTGGAGGCTTGTGGAGGGGCGCGCATTGTTCCCGCGCCCGGCTTACGGGAGGATTCCCAACTCTGTCGGCGCGGAGCTGGCGTGCAGAAACCTCGCCAGGACTGAGTATTTCGCGAGGGGCGGGGGCGCTCAAGGTTAATCCCGACGCGCCGCAGAGGCCCTGCAGAGAAATCGCGCTGGAGTCTGGCAGGGCCGTCATAATGCCAACACCGAAAATTAGGGAGGGCTTTCTGCTCCTCGACCCCGGAGGTGCTGCGTGGCGCTTGCAGGGAGGCCTCTACCACATCCGGCGCGTTTAGGTGGGGGAGGCCGGTGAAGCCGTGGGAGGCCCCGCCCGTGGATATGGTAACTGTGGGCTCAGTCGCCGCGAGCCCCCTCACGGGCAGGAGACTCGGCAAGTCGCACGGCTACGCCGAGCTAGAGTGGGCCATGCTCTCGCTCTTCGGGAGGTCGACGAGAGCACTACCGCGGCAACGACGGTTCACGACGTGCAGCTAGTCGACGACATACCCTTCGAGCCCTTTGACTTGCCCGTTGACGTTATCGCAACGCCGACGGGAGTGATTCGCGTCAGCATGCACGACTCCAAGCCGCGCGAGATTCTCTGGGAGTGCATCACGGCAGACATGATGAGGCAGATACCCCTGCTCGCAGAGATTATACGCGTGGCGGCGCGCGCCGGCAGTGCAAACACTTAATAGGCCCGGCGCGGCGCCAGCCGTGCGGGGCGGCGCGCGTGCCGGCATCAGGGTGAGGTCGCCGGCGTGGTACGACGGCTTTGAGAACGCGCCACACAGGGCTTACCTGCGCGCAATAGGCCTCACTGACGGGGATCTCTCGAAGCCCATCGTGGGGGTCCTCGCGGCGTGGTCGGAGCTGGGCCCCTGCTGCTACCACACGCTGGAGCTTGCTAGGCACGTCAAGGAGGGCATTAAGGAGGCGGGCGGAGTGGGCCTCGCGGCGCCCACTATTGTCGTCAACG
>JAJHRB010000077.1 GCA_020833025.1 Thermoproteaceae archaeon
AAGTATTCAGATAAGTATTTTGGGATTGTCTTCAAGCGATTCAGACGACGTGTTAAGGCTAATCGAGCGGCCTTTAACAATTTAGGGATATCCTTTTTCCTTAGACTGTGGAAAATGAACCTGATTCTGCCTCCTAGTTCTTTAACTTCAGCATTATATGTTTATTTCGTCGTCTGCGAGTATGGTAGAAGTTATAGGGTCTATAATTATGTTACGATCGGCTTCAAAGCCGGCCCAGGGCGCCACAAAGTTGTTTGCTGAAATTAAAATGGTATTGTATTTTTCGTCTCGATACTTGCGCAGGATATTGTGTTCAAGTGTATTCATTCTTAGTCGCGAATATTTTATCAACTCCTCTCCGCGCAGCTCTCTTGTTTCGTGTACTCCGTGCTCGGAGGGGTACAGGCCGGTGAGCATGGAGACGTGCGAGGGCAGCGTCCAGGGAGCGGGAGCTATGACGTTTTGGTACTTGACGAAGCCGTAGTCGAGCAGCCTGTCCAGGCCCTGCGCGTGGTCTTCGCGGAGTGTGTCGAGGACGATGATGACGATGTTGGGCTTACGCATACCCGAGACTGCGCAGCCTGCGGATGATCTCCCTCTCCTCCTCCTCGCCGTAGCCGAAGTAGAGCTCGAGTATTCTCTTGAGGGTCTGGCGCGGGTCCTCGCCGCGCCTCCTGGCCTCGCGCTGTAGCGCCTCCCACAGCCTGTCGTCTATCTCGACGCAGGGCATACCGCGGAAAAAGGAGGTATTTATATCACTTGGGCGTGACCGGCGTGGTGTAGTTGAACTGATAGTGGGTTGCTCCCGTGTATCTCGGCGCGGGCGGGTAGAAGGGCGGCTGGGTCCACAGGTACGACGTGCCGGTTATCGTTGCCGCGGGGCCTGTCTTAGCGTAAATTATACTGCCCGCCGTCTGGTCCATCGGGTACCAGGCCAACAGCGGCGCCGACACGGCCGGGCCGTGCGTGCCGGCTATGGCCAGAGCGGCGGCCTGCGCCGGCGTGAGCTCTGCGCTGTAGATCTGGAGGTTGGCCATGTAGCCCGTGAAGTACCCAACGCCCGCCGGCGCGACCGCCAGGCCTATGTACAGCGGGGCCGGGTCAAGCCTGTACCTCCCGAAGGTGCTGCATATTGCGACAAGCGTGCCGTTGATGTATATCCTCGCTACGCCTGTGGAGTTGTTGTATGTGACGGTTATGGGTACCCACTTGCCGAAGTATTTGCTGAAGATTCCGCTTGTGGTGAAGCACTCAGCGTATGTGGAGGTTGACGTGTATATTCTAAATGCTAATCCATCATTTGTGGCCTTTACCAGCGACCACTTGTTAGCGCTGGCCGTGGCTCCCGTGGTGCTGGCTATACCGACCAGCCTCCCGCTCATGTTGCCGGGTATGTTCACCCAGACGCTGATCGTGATGTTGCCGGGCCACGTTATTGTGGGCGTTGCGGCGTAGGTCGCCGTCCTCTGCCACACGTTCAGGACCGTGCCGTTGCTGCGGATGAGCTGGTAGAGGTAGTAGGCATTAGGGCTTCCGAGGCCCGTGACCGTGTTGTAGGCCCACGGCTGGGCGTAGGCGCCGGAGTTGTTGCCGGAAAGGTACGCCACCAGTGCCGACGTGAATATGGGGCCGCCGGGCCAGTCCCAGGCGTACATGCCGCCGCCTAGGGTGATTGTGGCGTAGCCCTGCGTGGGGTTGAAGGCGGCTCTGTACTGCTGCTTCTGCGCCTTGAAGTACATGCCGTACAGGTAGGGGTTGGCGAAGCCAAGCCTGGCACCATGGCCCTGCTGAATGACGGCGTAGATTCCGGCCATTAGGGGCGCCGAGAGGCTCGTGCCGCCCACCCACAGGTACACGGATGTGCAGAGCTGCGTTGCGTTCCACGGGCATGGCTCCTTCCTGTACACGTTAACGCCGGTGAGCGGCGACGCGACCAGGGCTATGTCTGGAGTTGTCCTGTTGGCATACGGGAGCTGCTGCTGGTACCAGGGCTTTGTCACTAGCTTTGACACTCCCCCGCCGGAGCCGCCGAGGTACCACCCGAGCTTAAAGGTTGCGCCGAAGGCCGTCGCGTTGGGTATGTAGTCATCCCAGCCCGTCTCGAATAGGTAAGCGGGCGCCGCGTAGAGCTCCGTGCCCGCCGTCCTCGCGAAGAGCGCCGTGCCGCCCACTGCCGTTACGTACTTGGAGGTGGCCGGGTAGAAGGTGGCGCGCCAGTCACCGCTAGCCACGAAGACGGGAACTCCCTGCGCGGCAGCCATTGCCAGGATCATCTCGTACCTCGAGACGTCAATTCCGCACTCGATAAGCCAGTCCTCGTCAGCGCCCCAGCTCAGAGACACTATCATGGGCATGCCCGAGATGGACTGCAAGTAGAGCAGGTCCGCAATTGACATGTACAGGGACTCGTCCGGATAGGGCACGTAGATCAGAATTATGTTGGCGCCCGGAGCCACTGCGTGCGCCCACTGGACGTCGAGATTGGCCTCAAGCGCCCAATCGGGGTCTCCCTGCGCCGGGAACTGCGTGGCCTGGTAGTATATCACGATGAATCTGGGCGGGTCCGGGAGGCCCATGTCTCTGTCGAACTCCGCCAGCGCTTGCCCGACGTAGGGATCCCCGTAGGCGTTTATGATTACAATGTTCTGCCCGAAGCCGTCAAGGCCCAGCCTGTAGAGCGGGTTGAGGCTGTACAGCTCGTGCAAGTGAAGCGGTATGTAGTTATACGGCGGCATTATCCAGAACCAGAGCGAGGGGTTCTGCATCAAGTTTTTGAGGTAATATGCGGCTGTCATCGAGTGACTTAGCGGAATTCCTGTTGTGTTGCAAATATGACATGCGATCTCCGCTAGCACCTTGAATATTAGGCATAATCTGCACGCCGTTGGCTGGGAGTTTGCTTGTCCTATCTCCTTGCTAACCGCCGCAATGTAGTGGACCATGGGTCTCGCCACTGTGATGTTGTGCAGGCCGAGTATTGCGCCCACGTACGGAGCTATCGCGGCTGGCAGCTTCACGTCGGTCTCGGGGGCGTAGAAGACCACGCCCTTGTGCCTGTAGAGCATGAATCTCGTCTGGAACAGTTGCTGGAACTGGGCTATCTTGCCCCTCAGCTTTATGAAGGGCCCCGTCCTGTTGACCTCCACGCCGTGCATCCTCGCGTAGGCGATGAGGCTGGCCAGCTGCGGCTCCCACGGGCCGTAGCCGAACTTGGCGTAGATCTGCTGGAGTGTCAGGAACTTGCCGTAGTTGGGGCTCCCCGGGGTGTAGAGCTCCTGTATGTACCTGTCCAGCTGGTCCATCTTCAGCTTTGGTATTACCATCACGGTGATCTCCCTGTCGGGAGGCGCGGGGCCTACGGGCGTGGCCTTGTGGACGATCTTGGGGGCCGTGTTGGGTATGGCGACCATGGGGACGCTGGCGGCTGTCTGCGCCAGCAGCAGCGCGGCGGCGAGAAGAGCCGCCAGAAGCGCCCTGAGCATAATTGCTCTGCTTGGGTTCTTAAAAGTTTTGGACGCAGCTCAGGTATGGGCGCTAAGGTGTTCATCCTGGCGCTGGATGGGATGCCCGCCGAGGTGTTCGAGCAGCTCCGGGACGAGCTGCCGAACATCGCCGAGATAGCCTCGCGCGGGTCCTGGGGCGTTCTGAGGGCCGTCGACCCGCCGATAACGGTGCCGGCGTGGGCGTCGATGTTCACTGGCAGAGACTCCGGCGAGCTTGGCATTTACGACTTTGTTCACCTAGACAGGCAGGCGCGCAGGCCGTACCTCGTGACGTCGCGCGACCTCGCGGAGCCTTACGTGTGGGAGCGGCGGGGCCTGCGCTCCGTAGTGATAGGCCTACCGCCCGGCTACCCGCCGAGGCCCTACGGCCTGTGGGTCAGCGACTTCCTGACCCCCGCGGGCCGCCCCTGGACGTGGCCGCCGGAGCTGGCCTCAGAGCTAGGGCGCTACGTCTTTGACGTCGAGTACCGCACGGACAGGAAGGAGGAGGCGTTCAAGGCGCTCGTGGAGATGACGGAGCTGAGGTTTAGGGCGGCCGAGCGCCTGCTAGAGAGGAAGTGGGACGTCTTCGTGCTCCACGAGATCGGCACCGACAGGGTCCACCACCTGTTCCAGAAGTACTGGGACCCGGGCCACCCGCAGTACTCGCCGGGGGGCCCGCACGAGGACAAGATCCCGCGCTACTACAGGCTGGTGGACGAGCTGGCGGGACGCCTGCTGAAAAGGCTCCCGAGGGGCGCAGAGGTTCTCGTGATCTCCGACCACGGGAATCAGGCGCAGCGGGGGGTGCTCGCGCTGAACCAGCTGCTGGCCGAGTGGGGCTTCCTGCGCTTCAGGCGCGAGCCGAGGCGCGGCGAGGACGTCCTCGAGGTAATCGATTGGGAGGGGAGCGCGGCGGTCGCCCTCGGCGGGTACTGGGCCCGCGTCTACGTCCTGGCGCGCGGCGAGGAGGCCGTTGACGTGAGGCGGGAGCTCAGGCGCAGGCTGTCGTCGCTCAAGGCTCCGT
>JAJHRB010000023.1 GCA_020833025.1 Thermoproteaceae archaeon
TGAAACACCTCCTTTCATCGACATAGCCCTTGGGAGCATATGCCCTATTTTCAATGATCTGAGCAAATGACAGCAAATTATTTTCGCCCATAACGGGTATCAACCTAACACTAACCCAGGGCGTGTTCCTAAGCGCTTCCACAACCTTAGATATGAAATTACGGTCAAGAATTACGTAGTCAGCGTCAATGAATAACACATAATCGCCTCTAGCATTGGCAAAACCAATGTTCTTCGCATTAGCAGGGCTTCTACATTCACCATACTCAGGTAACACTCTGACCACGAACTCCTCATTGCTATACTTTTCAGCGAATTTTCTAATTATCTCAAGCGTATTGTCTCTAGAGCCACCATTTACAATTATAACCTCGATAGGCCTATAATCCTGACTAAAAATACTCCTCAACAACCTCTCGATATTTTCCTCCTCGTTAAGTGTAGGAATTATTACGGACACTAACTCTTCGGCACGCATATGAAGTATTCACCTGACTCGTCCTCGGGAATGTTGCGGCACGCGTAACTAACCTCCTCGAAGAATCTTAATACGTCCTCTCTGTTAAATTTCTTGACCTCAATTACGATTTTGGGCTTGAATCTTAATATGCCGTTCTTGAACCCGCGCAACACGTGGAGCTCGGCGCCCTCGACGTCTATTTTAACCCAGGTCTACGCGCCTGAGACCGAGCTCCTCAATCACATCATCGAGAGGCCTCGCGCGGACCTCCTCCTCGCCGATTAGGCGTCCAGCGCCGAGACCCTCGATTATGCTTGACGTGCCCGTAACTGAATACACCCTCAGGCGTAGTCTTGCCGTGTCATCCCATGCGGCAACCCTGAGGGGTGTGACATTTCTTGTTCTGTTTTTTCTAATGCCGTCAACTAGGGCGCTGAATTGCAGGCTGCCGGGCTCTATCGCCACGACAAGGCTTGCCGGATTTCTCTTCGCCACTCTCAGCGCGTACTTGCCGACGTGAGCTCCCACGTCAACGAAGACGTCGCCGTTTCTCACGCACAAGTACTTGTCCATCCAGGGCTCGAGGTATGCTAATATGCCAAGCGTGTCATAGCTTACGAGCCTGTATTTAACGCCATTCACATTCACGAACACTCTAAGCGCGGCGAGATCCGCCTTGAAGATATGAAAGCCTAAGTAAACTAATAGCAGTACGACTTTGCTGAAAACGCTCACTTTGGGCGCCTTAATTATCATGCGCGCACTGCGGACGATCCAGCGCAGGCCCCTCACAATCCCTCCGGCAACTCCCGGAAATGGCATTACTCTAATGGCCTCTCCTGAATTGCCCATAAAACCGGCCCAGAATCACGCGCAGGTCAACCGCCGGGTCAAGATATCCAGGCGGCGTCTTGAGAGGCATGAAGGATGCTTTTTTCAGCGCGCTGGGCACTCTGCGGAATCCGTTGATCACGCCCGACAGAATTGCCTTGACGCCCCTCCCGTCTCCTCGGCGGAGCCTCCAGTGAAGCACCCTCAGCACTTCGAGTAGTAGCACCGGCGTGAGCGCTGTGGCACTCGCGAGGCTGCGATTTTTGTAAAACATGTATATGAGGTTTCGAGTGTTGTAGTAATGCTTGGCGGGATTCTCTCTTCCCCACGTCGCACTGCCGTAATGCACGACATGGGCCCTCGTGGATATGCACGTGGCGTAGCCGCGCTTATGAAGCCTCCAGCAGAAGTCCACGTCGTCATAACCCCAGAACATGTCGCCGTCAAACATTCCCGCCTCAAGAAAGGCATCTCTGTCAACCATAAGGGCAGCCCCGGACACGACGGGGACTTCGATAAGTGGCGATGAGGTGCGCAGCTCCTCGCGCCTCACAGGCTCCACGTATCCAGTCAGCCCCACCTTGAATCCCACCTCCCTGTGGCCGTCTAAGTGCACGATGACGGGCTGGACGGCCTTGCAGGAGCCCCTCAGTCCCTCCGCCAGGTGGCGGACGGAGTCTTCGCTCAAAATCACGTCATCGTTCATAAACAGGAGGCATCTCGTCTGCGGGAACGCCTTTAGCGCGGTTACTGCGCCGACATTGTAGGCATACGGCAGGCCCCTGTTCTGGGCTAGCCTCACGATGAGGTAGCGCCGGCCCGAGACCCTCATGGCCCTCTCAACGTAGCTGGCAGTGCCATCCTCGGAGGCATTATCCACAAATATTACAGCATAATTATCATAGTCAAGCCTGGCTAAGCTGTCAATAACTCTGTCGAAAAATCTGCAGAGCTTGCTGACGCTATTGTAAGTGACCACCACGATGCTGACAAAATCGCCGCCGGCTTGCGCCCTCACGGCGCCTAGCGTCCCGCTCTCGCGCCTCCGCGCTTAATCAAACCCATGAGAAATCCCGCGTCGAAGGAGAGCCTTCCGACGGTCTCCCTGAAGAGGTACCACGCCAGCCTCCCGAGAACGCTCCGGCCGGCGCCTAAGTACCTTACATCCCTCCTCAGCCACCGCAGGTATATGAGAGCCAGCGCGAGGAGCAGAAATGCAGATGAGGGCGGGCCCAGCGCTGGCGCCGTGACTATCGCGAGGGCCGTCAGCCCGAGAACGGCATTAGACCTTACAAGCGTGGCCAGCGCATTTACCCCTGCGAGCCTGTAGTACCTGATTGCCGTCCTGCCGTACCACAGCTGCTGCCTCACGAACTCGCGCGTGCTGTGAGGGTAGCAACGCCTGATGCTCGTGTCGACCACTGTGGTGATGAGCCTCGCGCGCTTGCCGAGCCTGTCCAAGAACTCAAAATCCTCCCTGAAGCCCAGCTCCGGGTTGAACATTTCGCTTAGGAAGAGCTCCCTCCTAAACGCACATATCACGTGCACCGGCTTGTCTCCCCCGAAATAATGAACGACGTCGTCAAGGGCCAGGTTCCTCTCGATCCACGTGTGTGCGTTTGGCACGTACTTGGCGGCCACGTGATTTGCCCCCTCCCTAAATGCCTTGGCTATCTTACACACAGCCTCAGGGTCGTCATTAAAGTCAAAGTCTGCATCGAAGAACGCCAAGTACTCGCCGCTTGCGTTCAGCGCGCCAATATTCCTGGCGTTGGCCGGAGATCTAACAGGCCCGAAGTCGCTCTCTCTGAGCAGTCTGACCCTGAAGTCATCGCGGTAGAACTCTCTAGCGAGGTTCGCCACCTCTTCAGCGGTGCCGTCAGTCGAGCCGCCGTCGACGAAAATAACCTCTACGGGCCTGTAAGCCTGCCTGTGCAGCCCCTCTACAACGGCCCTGACTCTGTACCTTTCATTCTTTACTGGTATGACAATCGATATTAAGTTGCCGGAGGGACTGGCTTTACTTGAAGAGCCTCTCATAATAAACTTTAACCACCTTCTCCCAACAGAATCTCTCTGCATTTTTCCTCGCCGCCGCGCTTACTCTATAGTACTCCTGCCTACTATTAAGCCACAGCTCTCTCATCTTGATAATCGCGCTTGCAAATGCTTGAGGCGAGTGAGGCCTCACAAGCACGCCCGTCACCCCGTCAATTACGGTTTGCCTAAACGCGGGCAGGTCCGTGGCTATTACCGGCGTTCCTGACGCTTGCGCCTCAAGGCTCACGAGCACGAAGGCCTCGTCGCGGCTTGGGAAAACCGCGACGTGAGACTCGGCATAGAGTCTGACCAGCTCGTCGTCCGGCACAAAGCCGAGGTACTCCACGATGCCCTCCTCGCGCGCCCTGCTAGCGATCACCTCCAGCGGTCCCCCCGCGCTGGCCGCTAAGAACTTAACATCGCCGTGTCTGCCTCTCACAATTCTGGCCGTCTCTACGAATGTGTCAAAGCCCTTATCCTCGCTCAACGCGCCAACGAAAAGCGCGTAGAACGCGTCGGCGCGTTTAGCACCGGGCTTGAATTTATTGCAATCAACGCCATTTGGGATCCATAAAACAGGAACATTGTTCAGGATTTGCCTTAGCATTAGAGCATCAACTATGTTAACAACATGAACGCCTCTAAGGAGGCCGAATTTATGCATCAATTTAAGGAACGGCTTAGTATATATAAAGCGTCTATAATTGGGCCTTGCATGAAGGCCGATAACGAATCTACGCGCACCCGATATCATACTAATGAAAGCAATATACGTTGCTTGAAGAGCATCGAAGCCTGCCAGATAGACTTTGGCTTGCCTAAGTAATTTATAAATTTTTAAGTCTACTGGCACTACTATACCGCTATACTTAATGAAGCGAGCGAGGAAGGCAGGAGCGCCTTTGCCTGCATGCTCATGATCAAGAGCTCTTAGTTCATACCACTCGACGTCGCCCAAACGTCGCCTAATCTCGGCGATTCTCACTCCCGGCTCTTTAATGGAATTAAGACCTGCAGAGAACGTGAGTATGACAGAACTACCAAGCCTAGTAGCAACTTCAATCATCCAGCGTTCAGTACCTCTAAGAGATAGCAGGCTGGCTCTGCTTATGAGGACAAAGCACCTTTCGTAGGCACGTACAGCCGGCTCTTTATGTGCTCCCTTAAATACTATTAACATCGATATAGCGCCCTTCTTCTCAACCTCTCAACTAATAGCTTGATGAGGCCTTGAAGTTTTTTCTCTCTAACATAACTTATGAATCCGTAAGTAATCCATTTCAGCCTCCTGGCGTCATTCCTTAACACGATTTTTCCGTCTCTCACGCCGATGAATGCCATGAGAAGCCATTTAAACAATTCATGTAATGATTTATTTAATATAAAATGTCTAAAGTTATTTCTTGCACTGATCTGTAGAAGAATATCACGAGGGACTTTCTTGAAAGTCGCCATACGCGCATGGTGAATCCTTATTTGGGGTACGTATACTACCTTAAGATTGCAGCGTCTGACTCTATAGCAGAAATCCACATTCTCGGCATATCCTATCACATAATCGTGGTCTAAAATTCCCACTTTACGAAAAACTACAGCCCTTACCATCGCCGCTGCAAAGACTACCTCATTTACCTCCCATGGCTTTGTCTTGTCATAATACTGCTGCGACGCACCATTAGGCAGTATTAAATTAAAGCCCAGGATCCCTATGTCCTTGTTCTTTTCCATAATTCTTACAGCCAAGTACAGCCAGCGAGAATCTAAGATCTCCGTATCGTTGTTGAGTAATACTATGTATTCAGCATTATGCCTCAGCGCATATATTATACCGAAATTATTAGCTCTAGCATAGCCAAGATTTTTAGGCAGAGCTATAACTTCAACCTCCGGGAATTCCCTCTTGACAGTCTCCACGGAGCCGTCCCTTGAGCCGTTGTCCACAACCAAGGCCCTGTAATTACTGTACTGGGTCTTCCTGAGGCTTAACAAACATTTTCTCAATAGCTCGCGCCCATTGTGATTAACTATAATTATATACACCAATGGCTCCTTAGAGTGCGATGAACGATTATAGTTGTTACCAGTCACTTGTTACTCCCGTTATAAATCCCTTGATAGAGCCCGCTATACCGTGGGGTACGGCCAGTGGATTTCTGGCTCTGACCCCCCAGACTGCCGCCTCTACAGCTCTGTATATCGCATGACTGATCACATTGACGGCTCCTAGGACGCCTCTGTTCTTCGCCATGAAGTACACCTCGGTCTCATAGGCGCCCATGAGCATTGACGGTTTTCTGGCGTATCTAGCGGCGCCTTTCGTCACTTGCATTGTCAGGTGATATGAGATTGCCTTCGTCGTCTGCACTATTCTGTAGCCCGCCTTTCGGATTCTCAGCGCCAAGTCGAAGTCCTCGCCGAGTATCGGCTCCCTAACCCTCATGTCGTAGAGCCCAGCCCTAAGTAATGCCTCCCTCTTGCACGCGACGCTCATAGTGAACACAGGCACCTCGATCAGGTGATCGTTTATTCTCCTGGCCATTCTCAGCAACGCCGACTCATGTATTGCAAGCCGGCCGAGCGCTCTGGCCAGCCAGCCCATTAAACCGCCCCTAGACCTCGCGCCCTCCCTGAAGACCCATATGCAGTTCGTGTATACGCAGCCAGCCTCGGGGCACTCCTTAAATGCATTTAACACCTCCTCTATGAAATTTGGCGTCAGGTATAGATCGTCCTCGAGGAGGAATATCACGTCTCCGCGCGAGCTCAATATTGCCTTGTTTGCTGTCCAGCACTTGTTCCAGTAGCCCGTCTCAATAACCCTGATGGCCACGCCTCTCAGGTGCTCGCCGGCAATTCTCGCGAGCTCTCCGCCTGCGGTCTCCGTCGCTATGATGACCTCGTCCGGCATGACAGTCTGCCGGCTCAGCGACCTGATCAGAGCTCTGATCAGTAGGTGCCTGTCCCTGGTGCCGCTCGTCAGTATGAGCGCCGTGATCCTCACGCGCCCCTCACGGCATTGTTGAAGTCCCTCACGAAGCTCTCCCAGGAGTAGTACCTGCCGGCGAGCTCCCTAATAACCCAGGGCTTATACTGATTTCTGCTCTCGACAACATGTATCAATACATTCGTGAACTCTTTAAGCGCGTCCTCGTTGTCGACGTATTTCGTCGCGACTCCTACGTCCTTAATGCGGTCTGGCTCCGGGAACTCCCTCAGCGTCGGGCTGACGACCGGAACCCCCGCGGCCATGGCCTCCATCACCGCAACGCCAATGCCGCCGTAGGAGTAGCCCGAGGTTGCCGGCAGGAAGTACACGTCGGATGCCGCAACGAGCCTCACGTAGTCCCTATGCGGGAGTAGCCTGTACGCCAGCACGCCGGCCCTCCTCAGCGCAGAGAGGTAAGGCTCGCCGATTCCTGCCGCCACCATGGCAACTCTGCCCTTGAGACTGCGCCTCAACTCGCGCCATATTTTGAGCAAGTAGTGCGCGCCCTTGATGCTGCCCACCTCCTCGCCGAAGACCCCCACATAAGTCACCAGCACGACCGCGTCCTCGGGGATGCCGGCGGCCCTCCTAACGGCAGTCTTCTCCTCTGCGCTCATCGGCCTTATCTCGTTGAAGTCCACGGCCATCGTCCTGACGACAACCCTCGCGTCAACGCCTAAAACGCTCTCAAGATAGTGCTTCTCGCGCGTGTTGAGCACGAAGAAAACACCCCTGACCTTTCTCAAGTAAGCATCCCTCCTCAGCTTGCTGAGCTCCTTGATGAAATCCAGCGGGCTCCTCAAACTGAGACCTCGGGGCGGGAGAGAGCCGTGGTGCTGGAGCACCACCGGGTAGTCAATTATCCTCCTGATAACGAGCTCCGAGTTCAGGGCCCTGTACTCATGTACGTAGGGGATGAAACCGCGCTTGACCGCGCCCTCGACGAGCTCCGCCAGCGCCGTTGACACGTAGCCCCACCTCCAGACACTCCTGGCCGGCGACAGATTCGCCGAGGGTGCCAGCACGACGATAACGCCGTTAACTGTCCTGACAACTGCCTCGCGGCCCGTGCCGGGCCTGGCCGCGACGGCCTCGTAGCCGCCGTACTTCGCGAGAGCTCTCGCGGTTCTGAAGTGCCAGCCCATGCCGTCCTCCTCGGCAAGCCTGCCGGCCGCGAGCGGCGGCAGCGGGTGGTGGAGCACGCTCACAACCCTAGGCATTTCAGCCCCTCGCGGAGGGTCACGAACCTCGCGCCCAAAGCCCTCAGGTAATCTATCACCGCTCTGACGATCCAGAGGGGCTCGTCGTGAAAGACCACCGTGACGAGCCTGACGCCGCCGACGGCCCTGAGGGGCAGCTTTATCAAGTGCCTGGCGCCCATGCCGCCCAGGGCGTATCTGAGTGCCGCCTCGTTCCACCTGTTGAATGCGCCCATGGTCCTGCCGTACGCGAAGTACTTGCTCGCCGCCTCGATCACGTGCTCGTTAAACGAGCCGTAAGGGTACGCAACGCCGATGTCGCCGCTGCCGCCCAGCCTCTCGACGGCGCTTCTGCTGAGCTTGAGCTCCCTCTCAATCTCGCTGGCGCTGAGTCTCGTCAAGTCCCTGTGCGTGTGGGTGTGCGAGCCTATCTCATGCCCCATGTCAACCAGCTCTCTGATCAAGTTCTCCCTTGCTATCATTAGTTTCTTGCCCATATATTCTTTAAGCCCGGTTATTAGGAAGAAAGTGCCCGGCACGCCCATCTTGTACAGTAGCCTCGCGTGCCTAATTTGCTCCACGTAGCCGTCGTCAAATGTCAGCGCCGCGCAGAACACACCGGAGGCGTGCCAGAATCGCTACGCGCGGCGCACGGCGCGGGCATACGCGCTCACGTAACCCCTAACCATGGCGCTGACGCTGAGACTCTCCTCGGCGAATTTAGACGCGTTCTGCGAGAGCCTCCGGTACAGGTTTCTGTCAGTCAGCAGTGCGATTAGCGCCTCGGCGTACTCCCTGGAGTCCATTACATTCACCGTCAAGCCGGCTCCGGGCTCCTCCACGAGCTCCCTCGCATAGCCAGCCTTGTGTGTGACCACAGGCTTGCCCATGGCGTACGCCTCTGCTATCACCATGCCAAATGACTCATAGAGGCTCGGGTGCGTGAGCAGAGCCGACCTCGCCAGGACCCTCATGGCGCCGCTTCTGGGCAGGGCCCCGTGAATGACGACGTTTCTCTCAATGCCTAGCCTTGAGGGGAGCCTCCGCACCACGCCGGACAAGGGCCCGTCGCCGACGATGTGGAGCACGGCGTCTCTCAGCTCGCTCACTACATGTCTGAATGCCTTAATTAGGAACGTGACGCCCTTGTACTCCATCAGCCTGCCCATGAATACCACGGACCTCTCCTCGACCCCCTCATCTCTCACCACGCGGTCTTTAATAGCCCTGAGCCTCTCAACGTCAACGCCGTTGTAAACGACCAGGGACTTTCTCGCCAGCCTCTCCCTCAACGCGCCGTCTCTGATTCTCGCCAGCGTGTCCAGCATTACGAATCTCGACACGAAGACAAGAACCCCGATCTCGGGCCTCTTGATAAGCCCCACGAGCGCGGACGGCAGCTTGTGGCTGAGCTCGAAGAGAATGCTCCTGAGGGCGTCGCCCGCGCCGAGGGCCCTCCTGATGGCGTCCAGCATTGGCGACCCCTGCACGGAGACGACGGTAGGCGCCATGCCGGTTATCCACGGGTGGAATGCCGCGAAGGAGCTCACGTCGTGTATCACCTCAGGTCTCTCCTCGGCGAGCACCCTCCTGACGCCCCCCATCCTTAGGACATAGTACCACACGTCCCTCGGCGGTACGGGTGGCGACGCGAGGTAGTAGACCCTCACGCCGTCTCTCTCGACAATGCGCGTAACCCCCACGCCTCTCGTCACGACGATTACGTCAACTCCGGCTCTAGACAGCCCCCTGGCCAGCTCGTAGCTCAGCGAGCCCACGCCGCCGCTTGAATACGGCGGGTACTCGGCGGTAAGCAGCGCGACCCTCACGGCTCCAGAACGACCCACGCGGACACTCTCGCCCTGCCTCCCGCTGGCGTGAACTTAAACCTCATCCTGGCGCAGGGCTCCCCCACGGCGTACCTGACCGTGGCGTTGGGCATGACGAGGACCTCCCCGTGCGGGAGCCAGCTCCCCCTGAGGTCCGGGTCTATTTCGACTCGTAGGGTGCCGGACTGATTTGACACCAGGTATATCACCTTGCGCCCGTATCCTGCCGTCAGGATCTCGGAGGCCGGGTAGTAGAACTGCCCGTCGAAGTACTCTTGGTCGCTGTATAGGCCGGAGGAGTTGATCGTATAGCCATCCCACACCCAGTAGAACCTCGGCGGGAGCTCGTGGCGGCTTAAAACGCCGGGGTCTAACTCCACAAGGAGCGCCCTGCTCGTCGTGAGGACGTGAGGGTCGTCGCCTATTGACTGCCACATGTTGGCCGAGGCCCACAGAGTGTTGCGGCACGGCGCGAGGGAGTGTATGTGGAAGGACAGCTTCGCGTGCCTGTAGAGCTGAATGCCGTCAAAGCTCCAAAGCTCAGACCCCATGCTCCCACCTCTGTACGAGCTCGTTGCGAAGACCACTCTGTCGCCGAGCCTGGCGGCCGGGATGAACCTCTGGAGGCCCCCGCGTCCCGGGTAGCCGTATGCCTGCGCCCACTCCGGCCTGCCCCAGAGGTCCAGCGCCAATTTCAGCGTTCCACTCCCACTCAGGAAGTATATCCTCCCGTTCTCGTCCCTCAGTAGCGCCACCTCCTCAATGCCGCCGAGCATGACCGTGTATGTGTGCGGGCTGAAGGCGCCTATGCCGAACGTAAAGTCCAGCGTGCCGAGCGAGCGGCCGACGTACGGGCAGTTGTCGCCCGCGAGCGCGGCCCTGTACCTCTTGACGGAGTAGTTCCCCGGCCCCCGCCTGACGAGGATGTACGTCCACTTGTACCTCCCGTCAGGAGTCCACCCGACCCAATTCGTCAAGATGAAAACCTCAGGATCTCTAGCGCCTCCGCCGCCGACGAATATAGGCTTGATAGAAACTCCGGGCGGCAGCACTTTTGAGAGGTTTGCGTCTAGCGCCCAGCCCGAGGGCTCCAATATATCGATCTCGCCGAGCTTTCCCCTCTTCAGCCACACGCTCTTGCCGATCACGCCGAGGGCCAGAACCTCCCACTCCCTCGGCCACCCGTATATGTGCATGTCGGATAGATACGGCAGGCCGTCGGGCCAGTAGCGCCACGTCGCGCCGTCCAGCGAGTACTTGTTTCTCACGCCGAGATAGACGTCGCTGCTGAGCTGCAGCAAGAAGTAGTGGAGCGGGGGCCTGTCGATCCCGCGGGCGCCGCCCCTAAAGACCGTGACGATGACGTCCTCGTAGCCGACCGACCAATACATCCTTCCCGCCTCGTCGTACATGTACCTCTCCAGCACCTTCCTCCACGTCCCGGTCTCAGGGTTGAACTCATACACGTTATACTGGTAGTCACAGTGCTTAGCGCCTCTAGAGTCGTACCAGCACTTGCCCCTGTAGTAGTCTCCTTGGCTGTTGAAGTGCACGTAAATGGACCCGTTGAAGCACGTGAGCCAGTAAGCATTGTCAGAGTTGTCGGGAGCCGTATAGATTGTGCCCAGCGAAAATTTTATAACTGCTTGCCTCGCCGAGAGGTTTCCGTCGATCTTGCCATGAAGGTTGATATAACACGTGAAAATCGCCATGATAGCAATCGCCAAAAATAGAATGCCCTTAACGCGCATGAGAGATTTGCGCGAGAACGCGCTCGAATGACTTAGCAAATATCCACGGTGAGAGCCTAGTGTCGAAAAACTGTTTTGCCTTAATTCCTAGAGTGCCTGCGCGATCCCCCCTCATCAGCCCTTTAATTATTTTAGGCCACTCTGCATATCTCTCGCCCACCACAACTGCCCCCGACTCTAACAGCCCTGTTATGCGGGAGGCCGAATTCCAGTCCGTCACAACGACCTTTCCGAAGTACAGCTCTTGAACGAGCGTCATGGAGACTCCGGACAGGACGGGCCTTGCCACTAGCGATATTGCTATTTTGCTGTGGAGTCTCTCAAGAGCCCTATCGCTTATGTTGTGCAACAAGTGGACATTTCGCAGTCTATCGGCGAGACCCTTTTTCTTCAAGTATTCCCTAAAGTAGTAAGCATGCGGACCCGTTATAACCACCGGCACATCAGGACTCCTGAGGGCTATATACGCTGTCAGCTCAAGCGGACAGCTACAAAACACGGCGTCATTGCCTACTTCATCTACGTTATCGTCGTTGTTACTAGCCATGTCGCTACTTTCGTGAAGTAGCGCATAGCTCGGCTCTATGGTGGTTGTCGCCCCGATGCCCCACGCGCTTAGCCGCTCCTCAATGTACTTGCTCACGCACACCGTTACATCGCTCAGAAGGCCCGTGGTGATATACCATGCCAGAGCTGCAGGTCTCGCAAGCCCCTCCCTCACAGTCACTGCCCTCTCTGCGTGAAGGTACTTGGGGCTGTCCATGTACGTTATGAGGAGCACGCCTAGCTTGCGCGCTGCACTCCTGCACAGTAAGATCAGCTGTCTGTCTAGACAGAGCACGTAATCGTAATCCAGCGCGTGCATTATGCTATATACATCGTTTGACAAGCGTAAGGGAACTTTCGGCCTGCTAATTTTGATAAACATAGCCCTCGACTCGCCAAACCTGGATCTCGTAACTATCTCACCACTACTCTCAACTCCTGCTTTGCCCCACAAAGCCATGTAATAAATTTTATGGCCTCCGAGTGACAGTGAATGTAATACAGCCAGAGCTAGCCGCGCGCTGCCGTGTACCGGAAACCTGACGTCTTGAGCCCCTACAATCAATCCCTTAAGCATATCAAAGGTGCTTGTGCTATTACAGTGAACTGTAATACTACGTACAAGGACATGTTTGTATCGAGACATGCTCACCTGATCCCAGATCGATTACTCTGTCCGTATTGCATGTACACGTTAATGCCCTAAGCCTAGGGACTCGCTCACGATTTAGGAATGAGTAGAGCTCTGCGGCCTCGATGATAGGACTGGAATAAGAATATTCGGTCCTCAGGCCGGCACTTGTGTAAACTATTTTTTTGACAAAAATATCTTTCGAATATATCCACAATGTTTCTACATTTGACGATTTTGATAACTCTACAAGTATAGATGCCTTGAGGAATAATGTTGCATCAATTTTAACTTGCGGCGCCTCTCTGATCTTGGCATACTGAATTGGTGATATATTGGGGTCCTGAGCTGCCACCGGTGCGACTGCCGCAAGCAGCGCCAGCCCCAGCAGGGCTACGAGGAGGTGGCATCCCGGGCGTGCGCGCTTTAAGCCATCAAGTATTCTGACCAGGGCTTTAGCAGCCAGCGGGTACACTAGAGGCATAAAGACATACACCGTCCTGTTTAGCCAGTAAAATTGCGTTAATTTAATCAATCCGTACCCAATATAGGCCGCCAAGATGAAAAACGCGGATGTGGCGTAGAGAACCAGCTCGGCCAGGCTAGCCCTGCCCCGGATCAGGGCGTGGAGCATGTAGGCCGTCGCCACTGCCAGCGCATAGCTCCACGCGTAGGCCTGAATCCACGGGACTCCTGCCCTCTCGTAGAGGGGCACGTGCACCGTGCCGCCAGTCTCTCCCGGCGAGCTCGGCGGGCTGAGCATTTTTCCGGCCAATTCTGCGAGGCCGCTGAGCACGTTGTGTACCGCAGGATATATATATTCTATATATCCTGGGGTGAGCAAAGACCTCACGAGTGCAACAATGATGATGATTGCCGCGAGCTTTATTAGTGTGCGCACCTCATGTCTGGCTGCGAGCATCTTGCCGCGAAGCAGTCTGGTGGCTCTCACGAGCTGTTGCATTAGGAGAAAGGAGGCCAGCAGGAGCGGAAACGACAGCGCAGTGGGGTGCGTGAGAATCGCGCCGGTGAATAGAATTGCTGCCGCGAGCAAGTTCACGCGCGCCCCCTCCCCACCGGCGGCTCTCAGGAATAACGCCGTGGCGATTAGCACGAGGGCGTTTCCCCCCCACTGATACGGGTGCTGGTGTATCGGCGTCTCGGGCGTTACGGCAACCAGCGGTATTGACAGGAGCGAGGCCCTGCTGTCTCTCGTCACCGCGTAGGCAAGGGCGTACACCGCCAGGTCGTACGCCACCAGTATGGCCAGAAACACGGCCTGCCCCAGCCAGTAGCTGTACCAGTTGGCGCCCGTCAACCTGGACAGAGTTGCCTGCAGAAACGCCACAGTCGGCAGGGGGTTGTAGGAAGGGTTGTGGGCCCACCTAAACTGCCAGTGGTCGTTAAGTCTCATCTCTCTGACCATCTCTGAGCCCTCGCCGATTGCAACATCGATGGCAGGGGCCTTGCCTGAGTACATCACTAGGTGCCACAGTATGAGCGAGGCCAGTGCGAGGCCTGAAGGCCCTCTCACGGCTATACGGAGGGCATTCATAATTAGAGCGAGTGAAAGTATTACAAAATACGGCACGCTCTCCCTGAAGTCCGCCAGTAATGTGAGAGAGAGCCCAGCGGCCGAGAGCGCGAAGGACGCCTTGTCGGCGATTGACGCTATAGCGCCAAGACCCGCGCGCCTGGGAACGTCCGGGGCGGGAGTGCCGCCTTCTCTGTCCGCGGCCAGTAGCATTATGAAATACAGCGGCACTTGCACTACGGCGAATACTAGAAGCGCTTGCGTAAACGAGATCGCCATGAGGCTAAGTCTCGGCCTGGGCCTCTAACGCCTTAGCGTCGCCTTATTTTTCTGGCCAGGACCAGTAAAATAGGCGCCAGAGAGGGCTTTATTTTGGCCATGAACAGAGTCACACTTTTAATCAGTATGTATCGTGCATACAGAGGGGTTAGCAGTCCGCGTACACCGATAGGCTCAAATCCGTGAGAGAGAATGTGCCTCTTCAAAAGTTCCAATGTGTATAAGTTCACATGTCCGTAGCCGTACTTGCTGAGAGGCCTCTTGGGGGAGACGTCGTAGTAGAAGGGCGTCCTCCCCGCTAGTAGGAGTAATCTATTAGCCAAGCCTACGAGATTTGGCGTTGATAGTATGAGCAGTCCTCCTTGTTTAAGGACCCTATAAACCTCCTCCAGCATGTTGTCTTTATCGCAGAGGTGCTCGACGACTTCAAACGCCGTGACAAGGTCCACTGACTGTTCTTCTAAGGGAAGGGCTTCAGTATTGAGATCCGCTCTAACAGCCTCAAAGCCTCTTTCGCGGCACCTCTTAAGCATCTCTTCATTTATATCCACGCTTATAGTGCGCTTGGGCCTTAATACGTCAGCTACGAATTGTGTAGTGGTACAATCTCCCGAGCCTACATCTAGGTAAACGATCTTCTCGTCCTTTAATAAGGACCTTGCCTTTGCTAGCATTTCTAGCAGTATATTTCTATTATACCCGATATCGAGCAAGGGAGAGCTCACGAGTGTCGCACTCGCCGTAAGACCTCAAGGAGCTTGGAGGCGACCTCTCTCCACGTCGGTATGCTCATAGCCTTACTATTCCCCCTGTCGCCTCCCGATCCCAGCTCCTCTACGAGGGCCTGTGCGAGGCTGTAGGGGTCCAGGTCGACTACTCTCCCGATGCCTCTCTCCTCAATCCACCTGGATGCTATGCTGCCCCTCGTCATGACGAGCCTCCTCCCCCTCGCGAGGACCTCGTTCACCAGCAGCGGGTAGCTCTCACCTGCGTGTCTGGTGGGCATGGCCACGACGTCTGATGCATCGATGAGGGCTATCTTGTCCTCCCCGCTCACGTACCCGAGGACCCTCACTCTGCTCCCGATGCCGGCTCTCCCGGCCATCTTCAGGCACTTCTTTAGGTACCTCTCGCTGCCCTTACCTGCTATCACGAGGACGGCGTCGGGCACCTCCTTAGTCACGTGGGCGAATGCACTAATTAGCAGATCAAGCCCCTTTGTTGAGTGTATTCTCCCAATGTACGCGACGATCCTTCCGTCAACGTTGTACTTCCTTCTGAAGACCTCTGCCATGTTAGGAAGCTTCAGGTACTCTTCAGCGATGCCATGAGGTAGTACTGTTGCCTCCACGGAGTATTTCTCCTTCAGCAGCCTTCTCTCATAGTCGTTCGTCACGAGGGCCACGTCGGCTAGATCGGCCATTCTCTGCGTGATCCACCTCTGGTACGGGCGGCCAAATACCTTTATGAGTGGGTTGTAATGATGTTCTAGGTAGTCAACACCTATAAAGTATACCGCTACCGGCTTTCCGAGCATCTTGGCATCCCTGCAGACTCTGTACGTGAAGTAGCTATTTTGGCTCCAGCAAATCACAACATCAGCACTCTCTAGGACTCCTCTGGGAACTCTTATTGGTATCGAAAGGTCGGGAAAGTGCAGCCTCAAAGCAACCACCCTGTAGACGTGCGTGCCGTTTATCACTTCCTCTCCCGGCCTAACCCCCGCGCCGTGCCTACTCGTCACCACGTAGACCTCGTGCCCGAGCCTGGCCATGCCCTCTGCTAGTGCCTTTATCGCGCCCTCCATCCCGCCCACGACTGGCCAGTAATGGTGGTAGACGTGGACTGTCTTCACGCTCTACTCGTCACGGCTCTCACCATTCCTCTCACTGCCGGCGGCCCGCTCAGCACGGCATAAACGGTCAGTATTGCACAACTAAGCGCCTTCTTGCGCACGGGGTACCGCCACTTGTTCATGAAGTAGATATGATTCTTCCACTTCCAGTACATCCTGTCTTTGAGGTCCGAGTATCTATTACCCCCCTGCTCTGCCGCCAGGTGGTAGGTGTAAAACTTCGGCTCGAAGATTATCTTAAGCCCGAGCCCCCTCACCTGCCTCTGGAAGTCGCTTTCCTCCCTGTAGCCCGTTCCTCCGTAACTTTCATCGTACCTAACGCCTCTGCTGAGCAGTTCTACTCTCATTGCCATTAGGGGAGTTATATATTCTACCTCTCTGGGCCCATGTCTAGTATCCAGCACTATAAAGCCGGTGATTCTTGTCAGCGCGTCTGCCATGCACGGGATGACGTTCAGCGCGAAGTCTGGGTCCACCCTCCTCCTTCTCAGGTTGACGACCCTGCCGCCTACTACTCCCACAGAACAATTGCCGAGCCACCGTAAAGCCTTCACCATGCTCCCGTCGCCAGGGTACAGGTAGTCGTCGTCGTACATTACCAGCACATCGCCGCCGGCCAGGTTCTCCTTAGCGATCTCCAGTATCATGTTGCGGGCTCTCGCGGAACCCCTTCTGCCGACCCTCACGTCGTGAATCACCTCGAAGCCGGTATCCATAGCACGCCTGATGGCATTAACGTAGAGCTCGGCCTCGCTTGCAGAGGCCGCGTCAGCAACTACGATAAAGCCTCTGACCAACCTGCTGCCCAGGAATGACATCAGGCACAGCTCCAGCACCTTGGCCCTGTTGTACGACGGAACGCCAACGAATATCGCCATTAGCGTCCTTGAGCGGCAGGCAGCACTGCGCCGGTCACTACCGCGGCCCTCCCGCCAGTACCACCAGCCTCCGCGCTAGAGATGGCACGAGGCTGGATAGCATATCCAGCGCTCTCAGCCCTCTGGCTCGACCCCCGGCGCGTCCCTCACGTCGACGACCTCAAAGCCGCGGTGGGCGAGCAGCTCCCTAAGCGCCCTTAGCGTGAAGGGCCTTGCGTGGCCCGCAGGTCTCGCGAAGGTCCTGCCCCCACGGCACGCCTGCCAGAATCTCTGTTGACAGCCCGCCAACCCGGCTGGCGAGATTCGTCGTCGTGACGAGCAAGCAGCCTCCCGGCCTCATGACTCGGTGCGCCTCCTAGAGCATGCGCGTTGGGGTCCACATCGGCGCACTACACCTTGCTCGCGCTCACGGCTCTTGCGATCTCCGCCGTTATGCTGCCGCCGCAGCCGAGATCTAGGAGCGCGTCAGACTTGATGTTATGGCGCCGCAGCACCTCTAGCGCCTTCTCGAGTCTGGGCAGCTGCACCGTGCTACCGCGCTGCACGGCCGTGAAATTCGCCTCTAAAGAGCTCGCGCCGTACTGCAACCACGTCCGGTGCCGTCAAGTGTCATGCGCAGTATCTCAACGGCGGTCTCCGCGGGCCCTGACAGAGAGGTGTCGATCTCGGTCGCTCCCAGCACCCTTGCGAGCGCGTCGTAAAGCGCGTGCACTAGCGGCGCGCGCGGAGGGGCCGGGCCTCTCCTCCTGAGCTCGGCAACTTCGAGAGGCACGCGGAGGTAGACGGGAACGCAGTCCCGCGCGAGGGCTAGGGCGGCTCTTGCCCATACCGTCTTGAGGAATTTCGTGTCCGTGGTGGCGGCCACCCAGATGACGAGGTCCACTAGGCATCTGTCGCCCACGACGTTGCGGGGGAGGGCGTAGCGGGCTATCCAGATGGGGAGCGCCGATAGGAACTCCAGGGCCCACCAGAGCCGGTACAGCGCGGGCGGCACGTCTATGCCGTAATACGGGTTCGACACGCCCTTTAGGCCGAGGCGCCTCATGGCGCGCGCCAGGAGGGAGGCGGCGGTGTGGGTTCCCCGCATCCAGGAGATCCGTGCCTTTATCCCCCTCCGCCGGAGGTAGGCCGCCAGGATCTTTGCCGCGGTGGTTTTGCCCGAGCCGTCCGGCCCGAATAGGCACACCTTCACGCGCATAGCCGGGGGTCCAGGAGCCTCTTGGGGGCCTGCAGTAGGGAGGGCGCGAGGTCGGGGTGCGTGAGGGCTCTCTTCACGGCGTTGAGCGGCCACGTGGGTACGGGCCGCGGCGCCGGGGCTCTGCCCGCCAGCACGTCGCGCAAGGCGGCGAGGAAGTGCCCTGCGGCGTCAACGCACTTCCACTCCCTGCACTTCTCCAGCGCCCCCTCCCGCCACCTCAGGTACGTGACAACGTCGTTTAGGGTGACCTCTCCCTCTTTGTACACGGCGTGTGCTATCGCGAGGGCTGTCTCGGCCGGCGGCCTCAGCGCTGGGAGCCTCACGCCGTGGAAGTTGGCCTCGCGGACCTCGCCGCGTAGCAACTCGGCGCGTAGGAAAACTATGTTGCCCACCGACGGGTGGAGGTAGAGGTCGACGTTTATGCCGTTTTTCTTGAGGGTAATTGTGTAGGGCTCCTTTACGACGAGCTTGTACCCGCGCCTCATGAGGGTCTCGGCGGCCTTCTTGGGGCGGCTCGTCAACACGTCGACATCCGCGGGGACGTATCTGACTGGCTTGACCAGCTTTATGAAGACATGTTCCACATCTTTAAGCGCCTTGTGGACCTCGGCCGCCACTTCGGCCACTCTCTTCAGCTTTCTTTTCTCTGCCTCTGCAATTTCCGCGGCGTTTGTTTTCTCCGCAAATTCCAAGAGCACCTTGTTTCGCTCGGCGTGTCTCAAGAGCTCAGCTGTCGGCGCTGTTTCTGCGCCTAGCAGGATAGTGCGGAGTACTAGCATAGTGGTCCCATTGGGCTTCACTTCTCCTGCTTTTCCCACACCAGCTCTCTATTCCTAAGGTTCTTGACTGCGGCGACCATTAGGTAGAGCTGGGCGGCGGCCCACGTCCGGTATGGCTTGAGGGCCAGTGCGGCCGCTCCGGCGGCCAGCAGGGCGAGGGCGGGCGGTGTGGCGGTCGCGGCGAGTGCAACGGCGGCGGCCGGGAGTAGCCAGGGATTGGCTAGATGGAGGTACTTCTCGGCCAGGAGGATGGGGCGCATGGGGGGCGGGGCCCTGCGTAGGGGCGCCCTCAGGAAGTGCTGGATTAGGTGCTGGGCGCGCCTGATGCGCCACCTGTGGTAGCCGTTATGTGGCACGGCCTCGACGCACCATAGGCCCTCGGCGGCTACGGCGCGGTATCCCGTGAGGGCTATCAGCGTGGCCGTGTGGCTGTCGTCGGCGCCGATGTCGAGGGGGAATCCGCCGATCTTGCGCAGCAGCTCGGTGCGGTACGCGGCGAGCTCTCCGTGGAAGACGGGGGTTGCCCACTTCTTGCTTTCGGCAAGGCGCAGGACGTTGTAACGGTCGCGGTAGCCGGCCTCGACGCCTGCGGGCCCGTCGGCAGCTGGCCTCTTGAGGCAGGTGACGGCGCCTACAGCGGGGTCGGCCAGCCAGCTTACCGCACGTCGCAGCGCGTCTCTCTGCGGCCACCGGCAGTCCGCGTCTGTTATGACGAAGACCTCGCCCCGGGCCATGGCCAGCGCCGCGTTCAGGGCGGCGGCCTTTCCCCTCCTCTCCGGCTCCTCCACGACCTTGACGTCCACGTCAGGGTGCGCCTCGGCCCAGCGCCTGGCTTTCTCGGCCGTGCCGTCCCTGCTGGCGGAGTCCACTACGATTACCTCGAGCCTGTCGCGGGGGTAGTCCTGCCTGTATATGTCCTCCAGCTTCTCCTCTATGTGCCCTGCCTCGTTGTATGTGGGTATGGCGACCGTGACGGTGGGGGTGTGGGCGGGATCCGGCCTGATGCGCCACGGCATCTTGAGCCACCTCTTGGCGGCGGCGTAGTAGGCTAGCGGCGCGCCGAAGTGCGCGGCGGCCAGCGCGGCGCCGAGGGCCGTCAGGGGGTCCATGGGGCGGAGGCGCGCGCCAGTGCAGGGCCGGTTTCCCGGTAGCTTCTCTTCACCGGCTCTTAGAGTAGGTATGTTGGGGCTTCCTTCAGCTTCCCCGTGACTGGGTCTACTTCGAGGCCTAGGGTCTCCAGCGTCGTTGCGCCTATTAGCACGGTGTCTATGTCGTCCGACACGAGTATGTGCGTGTAGGCTCTCCTGCCCATGACCTCCACGACGCCCACGCACTCCTCGAGTTCCGCGATGCCCTTCGCCGTCATGACCCTCCTCCTGCCTATTACGGGCAGTTGGAGCCCCTCGGCGATTCTCCTTGGAACCACGGTTAGGGTGGCGCCCGTGTCAACAAGCGCTTTAGTGG
>JAJHRB010000078.1 GCA_020833025.1 Thermoproteaceae archaeon
CCGCGCCGTGCCCTGCCACAGGGGCACGCCGACCGCCGTGAAGTTTCCTGCCAGTGTCTTCCTGGCTGATATGTGCGTCACCTGGCCCGGCATGACGCTGCCCCAGCCATATGCACAGTCCCAGGACTCCCTCAGAAAGCACAGGCCGGCTGCCGCGTCAAAGTGCTGAAAGCCCCACACGCCGACGTCTGCCACAAGGACTGGCGGGCACCCTATGCAGAGACGGAGCACTTTGGACAGCTGCAATTTTACTATCTCGCCGGGAGGGGGCGAGACGTACTCTGGGTCGTGCCAGGCGTAAGCAGCTGGAGCCGCTATGGCATACTGCCCCGCGACGAGTGCGGCCAACAAGGCAAGTAGGACTAAAAGCCCTGATCGTGCCATAGGCAGCTCTGGAGGGATGAAGATATCTTTTCGCGCCACAAGGCAACCGTTCTAAATAGCAAGACTTGAAAGGGGCGGCCAAGATTCCCGCCGAGTCAGTCACTTCATTAAGGTTACGGCGCCGAAAAAAGCGGGACGCCCCCTTAAGAGCGCCGCGGCAGCCCTACGGCGGCCAGTACGTCACATGGAGTTTCTTCGGCTTCTCGCCCTCTGGCACTAGAAATAACAGGTGGCCTTCCGCGCGAGCGCCGGGCGCGACCTTCGCCAACATGTCGAGCTCTACGTACTCAGCAGCACTCTCAATTACCTCTCTTCTTGCCTCCCAGATCGGCCTCAAGTGATATGGCGAGACTCTCTCGTAGCTCTTGTTTGCGTCGGTCACGAGCAGAAGCGCCAGAATATTGAGAGCGGGCGACCTTGCCTCGTGCCCGGCATTCTCTACCCTCAGCCTGATGAGAACCGCCTTCGTGCCCTCCAGCGCGGCGTAGTAACTCCCGCTGTGCTTAATGTATTTCGCCTCGATGATCTCTAAGACTGCGAGTCTCCAGATGCCGAGATTTGCCGATTGGCCGGGTCTCGCCTCGAGGACTGCCGTTTTTGTCTCGAGCGCCTTGGAGACGGCATACGCCGTGAAGTGTATTGCAGCCGTCACGGCAATTACAACTACCGAGAGAGCCGCCAGCGTGACGCCTAGCGCCAGCGGGAGGGCCCTCCCGCCCCTCCTAGCGGCCATGTAGGCGCCGATCGCGAGCGCCGTGATAGCCATCAAATAGCCGAGGCCGGCAGAGACCGCGTACGCGACAGGGAAAGCCAGCAGCGCGAGGAGGAGCCCCAGCAGAAACAGCGCAACTGCCCTGCCCGCAGACATGTTAGCTCAGACTGGCCGGCGCGCCTACTACAACTAGCCTGAACGTGGTCACGTCGCTGGGGAGAGTGAACCTTGCAGTCTGAGTCTCGCCGGGCCAGAGCCCCCTTATTTCTCTTGAGTAGCTAATGAAATTCCAGTCGAGCAGCGTATTATTCCTATACGGGAATATGAATACGTACACAACTTCATAGACTCTCCTGCCCGTATTTGTGACGTTAATCTTGACCTCGTACCACAGAGTTTGCCCGAAGGCGATATACGGCACTGTGACGCTCGTCACCCTCAGGTCGCCCGACTCTGCCAGTCACTCTGCCGACCTCGTCACGGCCTCTGCCCTCCTTACGGCCTCTACGAGCTTCGCGTGCTCAGACCTCAGCGCAGTGTAGTTTGCCTCAAGGACGGCGTACGCCAATCTCAGCGCCGTGTGGTTCAACTTGAGCCTCTAGTGCTCTGCCCTCAGCGCGGAGTAGTTTAGCGCTAGTCTTGCCAGCTCAAACCTGAGGGCTTGCACTGTACTATTAAGCTCGCTGACCTGCATAGCGCACGTTGATTTTAGTCTCTCGAAATCCGATTTTAGCGCGGTGTAGCTTGCCCTCAGCGTCTCGAGCTCGCCCTCCCTCTCCTTAAGCTGCGCGGTTACGGCTGCTATCTGCCAGTCCCTCTTGTCAAGCTCCTGCTGGTAATACGCTATAGTTGCCACTAGCGCAGCGGCGAGAATCGCGCAAACGATCACCAGCGCAAGGTGTCGCATAACTTTGCGCACGTACTACCTTAAAAGATTTTGCACAATTACGCACTCCACGCGTCTGCGCTCGCGCGGCTCTTGCTGGCGTGGGGTTTCATCACATTTTAAAATGCATAGAAGTTTCTATCGATGCAGGGACTTAAGGCCAAGCGTATAGGCGAGATCACTCTCTACGCCGTTGACGACAGGAATCTCGCTGACATTCTCAAGAAGCTCGGGATCTACGGAGACGTGGCGGCGGGCAGGCTCAGCTGTTACGTGTGCGGCAGGCACATCACCATGCAGAACATAGGCGGCATCTTTAAACGCGAGGGGCGGATCCGCCTGGTCTGCAACGACATCAAATGTCTCTACGAGGCGGCACGACTAACTGCCAGGCGGCGCCAGCACTAACTCGGCGACGTAGGCAGGCACGTATGGTCTCCCCTTAAACACTAAAGCCGTGTAGAACTCGGCGCGGACAAGTTTCGCGCCGGTTCTCTCCTCCATAAACCTGACAAGTTCATGTGCAACCTTTTTGCGTATTACATCCCCGGCGGACACCACATAGATCTTCCTCAAACCTCTACACTTAGCCTGGACGCCTTTCACAAAATCCACATAGGGCTCCCACATATCTAGCAGCACCTTCTCAAGCCGCCCAGCTCTCACAACCACAAGGCGAAAATACAATCCGCATAAGTACGGCTCGGCGACCTCGTCTAGTTCAGGTAGTTCAGCTAAAAGCCGTAGCAACTCCAGCGCCTCGTTTCTAAACTTTTCCCTGTCTAGCCCGGTAACAGCAAAATCCTGCAGAGCCTTGCTAACCTCCGGAAGAAAAATGTGAGAATAATGTGATACCTGATCGGCTCTTCTGACGAGTTCCATCACGTTCCTAAACTCAGCATCGCCGGCTGTAAGCCTGGATACGAGATTATCCAGACGTGTGAGCACTCTAAGGTCGCGGGAGGCGTGGCGATATGCGACGTTAACGGTCAGGGCATGTGCCAGTTTCTCCCCAAACACCGCTACAAGATACGGTGAGACTAAATACGGCGATGCGAGAAGCAACGCCCTTGCTATCACGTACTCTAACTCCTCTGCATACGGCATGCTTATAATCAACACCCCCTCGTCGAGCAAGACATCAACGCCCTCGCTCTCAGCCCACCGAATCCTGATCCTGCACTTTTCGCCGGATAACGGCACCTCCATCCCGTCCTTGGTAAGACTCCTTAAGGCGTTCTCCACGTAACGCCTACCCAGCCACCGCCTCTAACGAACTGCCAGAGGACGCAGGAGCCAAGACCACGCCTTCCAGATATGCCGTAGTAGCCATCCGAATATAAGCGCTAGAAATAGATAAGCCAGAATTGTTTCAATAGGTTCAGGAAGTCTAGGTACATGTTCCAAAATCTGCGCCATGTCCACTACCGCTACGAAATGACTACAACTATAAATGTAGATCTTTGCGTCTCTGTACCTTTGCTCCACATCCTCCAGCTGTTTCGTAATCATGCAAGGCATTATACTGTGACGGGGTCTGTCTCGCGGGGTTCACCGATCACAACGAAATGGCCTTATGCTATATTGTACATTATTTTCCTTGCATGTTGCACGCGCTGCAATTCACCCCAAGCCTGAAGCCGCGACACGCCGTGGCGGCACCAGCGGTCGAGAGCGCAGCTGGGGCGGCTCACGCATGGACATACGCGGCGACGAACGCGGCCGTGAGCATGCAGACCGCCGTTGTCACTGCCAGCAGGCATGCCAATATCACAATCTCGTGCGCCAGGGGCGGGGCCTGGGCTGACGAACAGCCAGATGCCGGCCGCGGCAACAACCAGCATGAGACCCATTGCAAGCCAGGCGCCCACCAAAACGACATAGGTGGGGTGCGCGCACAGCGCCAGCAAAAAGCCAGCGATGAAAGCCGGCAGCGCGGCGAACAGCCTCGCGGCCGTCACGCTTTCCCCCGCGGCCCCGGTTCCTTTAAGCTGTCGCCTCGCGGCGTGAGTGGGGGCAGTACATCTACACTATAGAAGGCCGGCAGCCAGTGCAGAGCGGCGTGAGCGCCCTCAGGAGGCTGCTCTGGCTCCTCGTCTCTCCGCTCGCCGCGCTTGCCGCGCTGCTCTACTTCTGGCTCGCGTGGCGCAAGGCGTCGAGGGAGCGCAACCCGCTCGCCGCGCCGGCGTTTCCCTAGCGCCGCCACGTTCATGACGCCCATCGTGCCGAAAGTCGCGGGGGAGGGCGGCCCGTGCGGGGACTGAGCGGGCGCGCAGCGCCGAGGCGCCGCGTGAAGCCGGTGATTCCGCGCCGGAGAAGACAGCCAAAGCGGCGACGGATTGGCGCCGGGGGTGGGATTTGAACCCACGCCCCCTCGACGGGGACGGGATCTCGAGTCC
>JAJHRB010000079.1 GCA_020833025.1 Thermoproteaceae archaeon
GCCCGTTGAAGTTGGCATTGAGCCGGGAGCCGTCAGGATAGTCATGTCACACGACATCGAGCCGGAACTAAATGAGTGTGAAGATATATGCATTAAGAAATATGGCAAGGAGGTTGAGGAGGAGTTGAAAGCTGGAGGCATAACTGAGGAGGAGGCAGAAGAAAAAGTGTGGCAGGGCTGCCACGAGGCGTGTATAGAGGACATCGTGCGCGACCTGTACTTAACATTTGGCGAGATAGCGAGCAAGCTGGACGAGGTGCTGGAAAAATATGGTGTCAAGGCGAAAAGCGAGGGTGGCTGGAATCGTTACGAGTACTGGATTAGGTACGAAATAAGGCTGTAAGGCATTCAATTTTTTTTTCTTTTTTTAACTTTCAATTCTCTGTGAGTTGAATGAATAAATCTTAAGAATTGTTATGATGTTTTAGGCGTGGCAGAAAAGATTGAAGGTAAAGTCAGAAATCTGGTTGAGGCGGTGGGAGACCATGTGGTAATAGATGTTACGTTGATGTACAGGGCATTATGTAGATTAATGGCTTGGCGGCCGCGGACAGGACGTGTTGTCGAGTACATAACTAGATATATTGGCGATTTGGAGCTGGCATTAAGGCAGTTGACTGATTCCGGCGTGCTGGATTACTATCCTGACACGCCCAGCGCGCACAGATATCTGGCCGCACTGTCGGCTGTCATGGAGGCGCTGAGCTACTGTGCTGGCGCTCTATTCTGTGCTCTTGGCAGGTTTCTCGTGTACGGTTCGGCTGAGCCGGTAGCCGGTGCGGTCTGTGACGCGTTTCCGCGGCTTTGCACCGGGTAGTCATTCTTTTTTTCTGACTTTCTACTTTCTTTCTTTCTATTTTTTAGCGTTCTTTTTCTTGTCTGCCGCTAGAAGTCGAAAGGTAGCCCAAGGGAGAAAAACTTAAAAGTTGCGGTGCCGTGTACGCCGTGGAGTCGCAGGCGTGGCCTCTCGGCAGGGTCATGAAGGCAGTGGCGCTGCTCGAAGAGAGGGGGCTGCTGAAGTGCTTGTGGTGCGGCACAGAGCTGTGCAGGACTGTGTGCGTCGAGCCGCATGACGGCGGCTTTGTCACGCTAGATGGCGTTAAGCTCTGGGCGTGGACTGAGTGCCCGAAGTGCGGCTACCAGTGGGCTTTGTGGAAGCTGTTCCGTCTTGTGTGTGTCAGGAATGAGGCTATATGCAGGGAGCTGGAGCAGGTGCTGGAGCGGTGATGCCGCTGTGGGAGTTCATCCTTGAGTGAGTGGCCAATCTTTAAAAATTTCTCTTTTTTTAATGTCGTGGGGCAGCCCGGGCAGGTGCTTGAGGTCATCAGGCAGTACGGCTGTGTCACGTCCGGAGCGCTGGCGCGGCTTGCCGGCATTACGGGAATGCAGGCATACTACGCGCTCCTGCGGCTGTCCTGCGAGGGCAGGATAGCCATCTACCCGCTTGGCCTTGCACATGCCTACTGCGCCGGCCCTGCCGGCAGCGTCGTGATGGCGTGCGGCGGCAGGCTCCTGTGGCTTGACGCCCGCAGGATTGCCGCTGAGGTGCTGTGCATGCTTGAGCTGGGCGCGCGCGCCGTCAGGCCGGCGCGGCTTGAATCGCTGGAGCCGTTTGTCCGCTGTCCGTCTGTAATGTCAGCCGCGTGGCACGTGCTGCGCGCGCTGCTGGACGGCGTCAGCGTGGAGATGTCAGCTGCGGGCGGCAGGGCGCTTGTCGTCACGGATCCCCGCGCCGCCGCGGAGAGGCTGGAACGCGTGATGCAGTCCGGCGTGCTGCAGTTAGAGCCGGTCAGGTACGGGTGTTCCAGCAGGGGCAGGAGGCAGGGGGGGGAGAGAATGGTGCAGGCTGGCTTTCACGTGCCCAGAGAGTGGCTCAAAATGCTTGACTGGCTCGTGAGGTGCGGGATCTTCCCTAGCAGGAGCGAGGCCGTGAGAGAGGCCCTGAAAAAATTGATAGAGAGCTACAGGGGTCACGACAGGGCTTGAAGGGAGAGGAAAAGCTTAAATTTTCTCCTTTTTTTGGTGCTGCCGTGAGCTACCTCAGGAAGGTGCTTCTCAGGGTTGACCCGTCGCTGACGGCACAGCAGGTAGCGCTGGCGTTAGTGCAGATGTGTGAGGAGAATAGAGTGCTCTGTGTCAGGTACTTAGAGAGAGCCCGCGCGGGAAGGCATGTCCGGGCGGCAGCAGGAGCCCGGGCCTGAGGGGCCGATTTTCTTCAGCGTTAAGAAGGGCGGGAGCTATCTCAGCTGGCGGCCGTACGGTGATTTTTTCAATTTCGCTTCCGTCTGCATCGAGGTGCTTGACGGCAGGCACTTCGTTATCGCTCCCGGTAACTGCCAGGAGGTGCAGAGGTTCGGCCGCAAGCTGTATGCAAGGATCAGGAGCTCGCTGCTGGAAGACGGCGAGTACCTGCTGGTCGGCGAGGTTGATAACGGCTATTACTTCGTGCTCAGAGAGCGGAGTAATCCTTAAAAATTTCTCTTTTTCTTCATCCCGTGTCCCGGAGAAAGAGAACAGAGGAAGAGCCGGAGGCAGAGCCCGAGGCGGGGCGCGAGGCGCGTGACAAAGAGTTCGTAGAGCGCGTTGAGAAATTGCTGGAGAAGTACAAAGAGGTGCGCAGAATGGCTGAAGAGCAGCGCCGCGCGTATGCAATTAAGATTGCCGCGGAGGAGAGCGACGGCATTCACGTGAAGTACAGGCTGCTCCTCAGGCCGACTCAGCGCGGTATTGTGCATTTGCTTGAGATCATGGAGGAGGGAGAGGTCAGAAGTGCAATTCAGGTGCCGCTGCTTGGAGACTGGGAGCGCGCGCTGAAGCATGCAGACAGAGTGATTGATGCCATAAGCAAGGAGACGTTCCGCGAGGTGGCAAGAGTGCTGGTCGAAATGCAGCGGCGCGGCGGGATAACCGGTGCGGGCGCCCAGGAGGTCGAGTAGGCGCAATCCTTAATACTTCTCCTTTTTTCTCCTCCTTGTGTCCCTCCCCTACGAGCTGAGGGAGGTCGGCATTGACTGGATTGTCATTCCTGACGGCTACATTCCCGTCCGCCACAGGCGCAACACGTGCGACGCGATTAGAGTCACCAGTGTAATGCTGCCCGTCGTCATCAGGCGCGAGGGAAGCAGCTACGTTCTTGTTGACGGCATCGAGCGGCTGAAGTGCGCCAGAGAGCTCGGCTGGCAGAGAGTGCCGGCGCTGGTGATTGAGGACGAGCGTGCAGACGTGCTGAGAGTTGCGCTGAACTGGGTTCGCGGCAGGCTCTGCGGCGTTGACCTGATTTTTGCCGCGTGGCAGTTAATGCAGTCCTATCCCATGGATGTAGTCAGGGCAGTCATCGGCAGGTCGTGGGAGACGCTGCGGCACTACCGCCAGGCTGCAGAGCACCTGATGGCGCTCGGGCTGTCCAGGCGGGACTTCGAGGCTTTACGCGAGGCGTGCGTCCCGGCCAGGAGGCTGGTGGCGTGTGCCCACCAGTCGCGCGAGGCGCGGGAGCTCGTGCAGTGTGCTCTATCGGTGCCCCGCTCCCACCTCAAGCGCGTCGGGCCGGAGCTGGCGGCAGCGGCAGTGGAGCTCGCGAGAGACCCTGAGGTGAGAGAGCTGGTGGAGTACATCAAGCTGGTCGGCAAGGAGAGGGCAGTGAGGCTGCTCGAACTGCTTGACATCATTAAAAAGACATTTTGTGCGAGGCTTGAAGAGTACAGGCCGCACCTCTACGTTGAGGATTACAGGCTGTTACTGAAGCTTTGCAGGGAGGCATAATACTCTTTCCCGGAACTGTTATATATCCCATCGGCGAAAAGCTTTTATACTCCCCCGCGCCGGTAACGCGTTACCGGTGGGCAGTTGAACGCCGTGTCTTGCCGTTACTTGCCGTACTTCCCTACTTGCTGCCTACCTTACTATCTACCTTATTATATATTATATTTACTAGCAAGTCGCTCAACTCTGCGCCGGTAACGCGTTACCGGTGGGCAGTTGAAATGTCAAATTTTGCCGCGTCCTGCGCGCTGCAGGCCGTCATGCCGGCAGTGACGTGCAGGGCATGTCAAGAGACATATGGCGTTCAGCTACCAGGCAGGAAAGTTGAAATAACTGTAGGAGAAATGTTTAATAATTTCTCTGTCGTTTTCCGGCATGGACGCTATCGGGCACATCCTCAAGGCAGTAGAGGAGCTGAAGTGCATGTACGGCGTGAAGCGCCTGGAGCCGGGCATCAGCCACGTTGCGTCGTGCCTCCGGTACGCGTACTGCGCCATCACGCGCGGAAAGGAGATTACTGACCTCGTGCTCCGCGGGACTGACATGCACCACTGGTT
>JAJHRB010000081.1 GCA_020833025.1 Thermoproteaceae archaeon
GGCGACGCGCGCCTGCCCACTCATGGGCGGCCCGGCGCGCGGGCGGACTTAGAACGGCCCCTCCGGGGAGGGAAAAAGCGGGGTTTCGGGGAGGCGGCCTCCTATGTGGGGAAGCGGCCGGTGACGAGAAACCTCAGCAGCGAGGCCGCTATGCCGTCTGGCAGCTCATCGGCGCGCTCCAAGGCGCAAAGAGCCGCAGCGAGGAACTGCCGCCCCTCAGGCGAGGTGGGCCCGCGCTCGTTGTATGCCGGCGCCGCAGCGCTCAACATCTTGGTGATATCCTCCACGCCGCCACACGGCCGCTCGGCCAGCCTGACGTACTCGTGTGCCTCTATCAGCGACTCGAACTTGGACGCCCACGGGCCGTGGATAATCGCCGCAGCGATCAGCCACCGCGCGTTCTCTCTGCGCGCGTCTTCCTCCATGGCGGGCCCGGGGCGCCGGCGGGCGGGCAACCGGTTCTGCTAGGCCGCCCCGGTCCCCTCCCCCATGGAGAGGGAGGTCAAAACGACGGACGAGGTCGCCTGGCGCCGGTGGCCGTGGAGCGACCCGCCGTGCGGCAAGATAGCGCAGTACCACGGCGCCGTCCCGCACCTCGCGGGCGGCCGCCTGCCGCGCTACTGCATCAAGGCAAACGGCGTCGAGGAGTACAGGGGCTGGTGGCTGCTGAACAGGGTTGCCGCGGTGAGGACCTACCGCGTCCACTACCAGTTCCGCATGGTAGTGGACAGAGGTTTCGTCACCGCATACCGCAACGTCATCGCCGGCCACTCGCTAGAGCTGGCGCGCCTCACCACGCTCGTCGCGAGGTACTGGCACGGAATTGACGCGCTGAGGCGCGTGGTGGACTGGCTGGCGGAGAGGGGGGAGGAGTGCTACGTCCACGTCACGCCGGACGGCTTCGAGGCAGACGCTGGCGCGCGCACGCTGCTGTTTGACCGCGAGGGCCGCCTCACCGGCGCGAGGGGCCGGCTGACCCTGGACCTGGTGCTCTGAGCCCGTCGGCACTTTCAGAAAAGTCCCCCTCATGCACGTCCAGTATGCATTCCAGTTTTTTATACCCTCCGCTCAAAATAACCCCTGATGGCAGGGACCTCCGGGCAGGCCCCTGGGCCGCAGGAGGTCCTCGAGTGGTACGCGAGGATATCCTACGACTACCTCATGGCCGCGCTCGCGCACGGCGCGGTCGAGGCCGCGGCCAGGCAGTTCTTCCCCCGCAGGTACCGCCAGTGGTGGATCCGTGTGCTGAGCGAGAGACCGCCGGAGGAGGTCTACGCCAGGGAGTTCTGCGCGAGGCTGCTGGCAGGCCTCATAAGGCCGAGCGGCGAGAGGGACGCCGAGATGTTACGCGTTCACGAGCGCGAGTGCAAGGTCCTCGCGGGACGCGCCGTCGTGCTGAGAGCCGACATTTATCCGTGGCAGGCCAGGCTGAAGCTGCTACAAGACGGCAGGGTGGCCGTCGTGAGGCCAGAGTGGCTCGCCAGGGAGCTGGATGAAAAGCTGAGGGACGCGAAGACGGACGGCGAGGCGATAGGGATTGTGTGCGCCACATTGAGGGACAGGGAGGTACTGCCGGCGCCCGGCAGGGGGAGCAGGGCGAAGGCCCTGGCCTGGGCCAAGTACTGCGCCGGGCTCTCCTGAGGCCCCCGCCTCCCTTTTTCCGGCCCCGCCCGTTTTTTGGAAGCCATTCTCCCCGCGCGCCGGCCCTTTAACATGGTTGTCAGAAAGACAAGAAAGGGAAAGTTCGCCCTCATCCCGGACTCCCCGCACAGCTACCGCAGGCTCTACGTGGACGCGTTCTCCGTGGCGGCCGCCCTGAGGGACCCGGGGGAGCTCTTCAGGTCGCTGGCCCGCCTCGACGCGGTGGTGGTGATAGACGCGTGGCACGAGACGCACATGCCGCTGGCGAGGCGGTACCTGGAGCTCTGCCGGAGGTACGCGCTGGACTGCAGGCTCTCGGAGAGCAGGCCGGCCGAGATGCGCGCAGTGGAGCTGTGCGACGCCGAGTGCGGGGAGGGCTGCGCCGTTGTGACGAGAGACTACGACGCCGCCCTGCGCGCTGAGAGGTGCGCCGTGCTGATCTTTCAGCAAGGGAGGCTCTGGCGGGCGGTGGGGGCGCGGTAGCGGGCGCCGGCTCTTTAACACTCGGCGGGAGTTTAATACTCGCCGGCAATTTAACAGCCGGCGGGAATTTACTGCGCGGCGGGAGTTTAGCACGCGCCGAAACGCCGCGCTGCCGTTCTGGCGGGGGCAGGCCCCTGTGGCAGGGGTCTGACGCAGGGGCTTTCGTCCCAGGGGCACACACCCCTGCGCTGAAATCCCCTGCCCCAGACCCCTGCTGTAGGGCCCTGATAGGGGGCCCCAGGCCCCCTTAAGCTATCGATGTACGGCGCGCCCTCACCCCGGCCCGGCCCGGGCGCCCCCCAGCCGCCTCCTCGCATCCTCCACCTCCCGGCACGCCTCGCGGTCGCCCCTCGCGCAGAGCGCGGCGAGCCTGAGACCGCGCCAGAAGGACTCCGACGCCAGGAGCGCGGCCGCGAGCGGTATCAGGGGGAGGGCCAGCAGGCTGGACTAAGCCCGCGGGGAGGGAAGGGGTGAGGGCCCCGAGGCCCCGGCCGGGGAAGGCAGTTCGGCGCGGCAATAGCTCAGTCGGGGTAGCTGCGCCCACCACTCCAGCCCGACCCCGCACGATGTGCGTATTCTGCCTCCCTCGGTATTGCGTTGCGCACGAGAGCGGGGTAAGTAGGCGTGGAGGCACGCGCGGCGCTCGCACTGGCGTCACAGCTGGCGGGCGCGCTGTTTTACCGTCTTGCGACACAGGAGCGCGCGGTCATGGCATACGCCATGGGCGTGCAGCGCATCGCCAAGAGACAGCGGCTTCCTGCACGCCAACAACGCAGTATAAAAGATACGTGGATGGTCACAGATGGGAGATTATGCTAGTGGACGCAGCGAAACGCTTATAAATGCCAGCGGATAAAATAGCCGATGGCGAGGTGCGTACTCGTCACATTCTGCAACAAGAACGACGATGTGCACGGGGAGGACCCCGTTGTCCGGCTTGCATCAGCTCTACAACTCACGCGCGTGTCCGGTTTTGACGTAAATGCGGCTGCGGGCTTTGAGATCCCTTATCTACACACACAACTAAAGCATATCAAGTTTGACATGCTTCTGTTTAAGTTGGATCTTCCCATTGATATAAACGAGCTTATTAATCACATCAAGCCTCTTGCAGCAGTTGAAGATAGCTTTAACGAAAGAAGAATTAGGAAGCGTCATAAAGAATTGAATAGTGTTGATGTCCCGTTTCCTGTGATATACATCCATAAAGCCTATAGCGACGATCCTAATACAGTAGTTTGCCTCAAGAAAGCCAACGAAATTTACAAATTGATTGTTACAAGAGAGGGAGCATGATAAAGAGTCAAGTACTTGAAATCATTCACCGCCATCACTTAGTACTCCCCAAGCAGGTCGGCGCAAGACCCGAGGACCTCATACTTGCAGACAATGCGCTAAGTCGTGCTGTACGTCAGCACTACAGCACTTTCAGTATTGCTGTCGGGTACGGCGGACCTGGGACAGGAAAAACGTTCACGTGCCTCAAAATATTTCATGACTTGAAAGAGAGGGGCTTCGTCACCTACATCCCGCTGCGTTACTACAAGCAAGAGAGGGGCTCGATGGCGCACGTGCTAAACAGCGAGGGGCACACCTCGTTAGTCGCCTCGGCGGTGGCCGAAGCTCTAGCGAGACAGCAAACCCTCTCGAGACATGTGAAGGGAGTCCTCACAAACGCCGACGATGTTCCCGGTATGCAAATTGAGGGAAGAAAGCTTGGCGAGATACTAAGAGAATATCAAGAAAAGGTTCTGTATCACACCGCACGACGGCATCACATCATTCTGTTAGACGAGTTTGAAGAGGGAATTCGCGGCTACGACGACATTGTAGCCCTTACCGACATTGCATACACAGCAAGGGCCTACATGCACGATGAGCACGGATATGTTGGTGTGAAAGTAGTCGCAGTAATGGCTCTCGTCCCTCCGCCTGAGTCGATTCGCGAGCATCTGCAGAGTAAATATATCCACGAGGCTTTATCGCGCGAGATCGAAAAAAGGCTGACTAAACTTTCGCACGAACACACTATTCCGTTTAAAACAATTATGATTCCCCCTGTGGATCTCGGGCACCCGAGCAACACGTTGTCCGTGCTTCGTCAATTCGCAGAAAGGTCGATTGAAATAGTCAAACAAAAATTACATGCGAGCTTTACGATCACGAATATCGAT
>JAJHRB010000082.1 GCA_020833025.1 Thermoproteaceae archaeon
GTCAGTCGCATGATAGACAGGGTGTTTGCGTCCATAGAGTGGCTGTTCGACGAGCTGAGGAGAACAAGGGGCGAGTTTTCTGAGAGACTGGCTCGCATAAATCTGGACACGGCATTTGGCGCGCTCAAGGCGGTATACTGGCTTGTCAGGGTGCTGTTCAGATCCCGCGACTAACTCCCCTCGCGCCCCTCGCCGGAGCCCCAGGCCGCTCACCGGCCTCTTGGGCTTGAGCGGTGCAGCCTAGCCGGATCTCGAGCCGGCAGCGTTTAACTCATGCTGAGAGGCACAAACGCGCCTGCCGGCCCGAGCTCGCGCCGCGGGGACAGGCTGGAGTTAATAAGAGCGGAGGGGAGTCTATTTGCCAGAGGGATGAAACGGTCGTGGGGGCGTGGCGCGTGTCTCGCAGAAGGGCCAGAGGCAGTGTGGCAGCGGCGCGAGGGCTGAGTGGCGGGCCCGGTGGGATTTGAACCCACGACGTCCGCCCGCGCCCCGGCCTACGGGTTAAAAGCATCGGCAGGCACCGCGGGGCGGCGTTACTACCGCCGCCCCTCCCTTTTAAGCTTTTCTCCTGGCTGGCGCGCGCCAGCCAGGAGAAAAGCTTAAAAGGATACCCGAGGGGGAGGGCAGGGCCCGTAGCTCAGCCAGGTAGAGCGGCGGTAGGCGCCGCGGGGCACCTAGGAGCCGTTCCCCCGGCTAATTCCAAGGCGGGCGGTCTTTCTCAAGCTCGTGCAGAGCCTCCGGCACCAGGAATCGAGGCAGGCGCGGTCAAGAGCCCCATGGGGCGGGCCCTCGTTAATGGCTCCAGAGGGCTACGATCTCTTTATGATAGGATACGGAATCACGTCTTTGATAGACTCGGTGTTTGTCACTATCATTGCCAGCCTGTCAATGCCTATGCCGACGCCGCCCGTTGGCGGCATGCCGAATGACATCTCCTCGACGAAGTCCCAGTCAAGCGGGTGTGCCTCCTCCTTGGGGAACAGCTCTGCCTCTCTCACGAAGTATTCATATTGCTTGACCGGATCGTTAAGCTCCGTGTACGCGTTGGCTATCTCAAGGCCCCCCAGAAATGCCTCGAAGCGCTCCACAAAGCCGCGCCTCTCTCGGTGCGGCTTGCACAGCGGGGTTGACTCCTCGGGGTAATCCATCACAAACGTCGGCTCCACCAGCTCCCTCTCAACGAGCTTTTCGAAAAGCTTGACGAGCGCCAGGCCCCGGCTGTAAGTACGCATCGGGATGTGCAACTCCCTCAGCCTCTCCTTCATTTCGCTATCCGTTATTTTCTCAGGGTCCACTCCGGCAAATTCCTTGAGGGCGTCATACAGTGTAATCCTGCGCCACGGCGGGGACAGATTTATAGTGTGGTCGCGGTACTTGATGACGCCGGATCCCAGCACCGCGCTCACGGCCTCGTAGACGACCTCCTCCGTCAGCTTCATGACCTCCTTGTAGTCGGCGTATGCCTGATAGGCCTCGAGCATCCAGAACTCCGGATTGTGGAGCGCGTCTATGTCCTCGTTCCGGAACTGCGGCCCTACCTCAAACACTCTCGAGAACCCGGCAATTATGTAGCGCTTGAGGTAGAGCTCCGGCGATATACGGAGGTACCACTCTTCACCTATTGCCCATATTTTAGTTGTGAACGGTCTCGCCGCGGCGCCCCCGTATATTGGCTGCAAGACAGGCGTGGGTATCTCCACGAAGCCGCGCCTCCATAACGCCTCCCTGAATGCCTGTATAAGCCTCGCCCGCGTTAGCACGCGCCACCTCAGCTGCAGATCGAGAATCATCGCAATAGAGCGGTAGCGCATGTAAAACGGCGAGTCCCGGCTCGCACTCCCCCACTCGGGGAGCGGCTGCAGGGCCTTGGCAATCAAGACTATGTCAGCTGCCCTCACGGCGTAGTCCCCGCGCCGGGTTCTCACGATGGGGCCCTCGACGCCTATGTAGTCCCCGCGCCACACGTGCCTGAGGGCGGGGAGCTCCGGGTCCGCCATGACCTGAAATCTCGCACCGTCCTCGTAGATATCGATGAAGACGACGTTGGGATGCCTGCGAATGTCGGTGACCCTCCCCGCGGTTCTCACGCTGAGACCGATCCAGTGATCTAACAGCGCCTGCCTTCTCAGCTCGCTCAACGCCCTGACACTGTGGGTCACGGCGAAAGAGTGGGGGTACGGCTCCACTCCAGCGCCCCTCAGCGCATCGAGAGTCTTCCGCCACTCCTCGATTTTGACGCTCCAGTCCCTCTCTGACATACGCCGGCAGGCACGCCGCGATGTTTTTAAAGTGCGCGGCGTGTCTGTATCACTCAACGCTCACTATGCCCCAGCCGTCGAACATCGACTTGTCAACGCCTCTGACCGGGAGCTGTAGCCTCAGCCCCCGCCTGATGGCCTCGCGCAGGGCCCGCGCGGAGGGTACGTCTATAAAGCGCGCCGCAAAGCTTCCTGCCGCCTCAACGATGCGGGAGAGCACTATTACTATGCCCGACTTAATGACTGCGCCTTGCAGGGCCAGCTTCCAGCGGGACCTCCCGGTCTCGACGAGCTGCTCGGCTATCGCGCGCCTGGGATCGTCGCCGAGGATTTCCACGTGCAAGAATCGCGGTATGCGCCTGAGAGCCTCAAGCACGTAAGCGGCGTGAACCGCCCCTAGTATTGAGGGGTCGCAGCTCTCGGCGCGTACGTACTTGCCTGTTGCAATGAATTGCGCCGCAGCATTCTCAGCGCGTGCAATTACGTACTGCCCCACCTCGCCCCCCGATACAATAACACCAAACGCCCACCTGGAGATAGGCCCGCTGCCCCGACGCAGGGCCCAGAACGAGAAGTCGTCTATTAAGAACGCCTTCACTCTGACTCCAACCCACCCCGGCGGGATTTCGAGCGCGGGCTCCTCAACGCGCCTTACCTTCCCGCCGTCAAGCACCAGACGCCACATTACGGGACCGCCGTGCCTCCCCCTTTAATCATTGACTGCGCGCAGACGGCAAGCCTTCTGGCGGGACTGCGGAGAAAAGCTTTTAAACATGCGGCGTCTTGAAAGACAACGCTGTCTGTGAGGCCGGGCAAAGGCCCGGCCGATCTTTATCCTGATGTTCCCCGGATGTCCCCTCCTGGGGCAATCCCGGGCGGGGCGCCGGGGAGAAACCCCCGCGCCGCCAGGAAGGGCCCGGAGAGTGCCCACTCCCGGGCGGCCTTGCGGCCGTCCGAAACCGGTTGATCCTGCCGGACCCGACCGCTATCGGGGTAGGGCTAAGCCATGCGAGTCGAGCGCCCGGGGGCGCCCGGGAGCGGCGCACGGCTCAGTAACACGTGCCTAACCTAACCTCGGGAGGGGGACACCCCCGGGAAACTGGGGTCAATCCCCCATAGGGGAGGGGTGCTGGAAGGCCCCCTCCCCGAAAGGGGCGGTGGCCGATCTGCCGCCGCCCGCCCGAGGGTGGGGGCACGGCCCATCAGGTAGTTGGCGGGTTAAAGGCCCGCCAAGCCGAAGACGGGTAGGGGCGGTGAGAGCCGTGAGCCCCGAGATCGGCACTGAGACAAGGGCCGAGGCCCTACGGGGCGCAGCAGGCGCGAATACTCCGCAAATAGGGTCTGGTGGGGCAGGCTCCTCAGCGAATAAACTTGTCTTTCTCATCCAACCCCACCAGCCCTAGCGGAATGCGGGCAACCGCGACGGGGCTACCCCGAGTGCCGGGCGAAGAGCCCGGCTTTTGCCCGGTCTAAAAAGCCGGGCGAATAAGCGGGGGGCAAGTCTGGTGTCAGCCGCCGCGGTAATACCAGCCCCGCGAGTGGTCGGGGTGTTTACTGGGCTTAAAGCGCCCGTAGCCGGCCCGGTAAGTCGCTCCTGAAATCCCGGGGCTTAACCCCGGGGCGGGGGGCGATACTGCCGGGCTAGGGGGCGGGAGAGGCCGCCGGTACTCCGGGGGTAGGGGCGAAATCCGTTAATCCCCGGAGGACCACCAGTGGCGAAAGCGGGCGGCCAGAACGCGCCCGACGGTGAGGGGCGAAAGCCGGGGGAGCAAACCGGGACTAGGCCGGAGCCGGCTTGGCCCGGGCTCAGAGGGGATTAGATACCCCTGTAGTCCCGGCCGTAAACGATGCGGGCTAGCTGTCGGCCGGGCTTTGGGCCCGGCCGGTGGCGAAGGGAAACCGTTAAGCCCGCCGCCTGGGGAGTACGGCCGCAAACCCGGCAGGGGACCAAGCGTCCTCCCGGGGCGGAGGGCTGAAACTTAAAGGAAAGGGAGGCTGGGAGCTGGG
>JAJHRB010000025.1 GCA_020833025.1 Thermoproteaceae archaeon
CTTAGTGCGGCATGCGCATGGTGCGCGCGGGCGCCGCGCCGGCGCTGCATGGCGCGAGGCTCCTCGCGATTGCCGCCGCTGCTGTAGCCCTGGCCCTCGCGACGTGGGCCGTCTACACGTGGCCCGTGACGGTGCAGTACTTCCCGACGTATGCCGTGACGTATAGCAAGGGCCTCTGGCAGGGCTTCGAGCTCGAGGTCGTCAACGAGACCGGGCACCCGGTGCACTTCTGCGCCACCCTCTACGGCTGGCTGCCAAACGGCTCCTTCGTGAGAATCGGCTGGGGATGCGGCAGGGGCAGCAAGGGCCTCGACCCGGGGCCCCTCAGGAGGTACGCTGAGGCGTGGAGGGACTACAGGGGCGTCGAGCCCGGCGTGATAGTCCTGCTCACGTACGTCAACGGCACGGACCACCGCGGGAGGCCAACGCTGGCGAGGGCGGCCAAGAGCTTTACCGTGCAGCCGGAGAGGGTTCTGAGGGGCGAGAGCGTGAGGGCAAGAGTCGTGGTAAGGGGGAGTCCGCCGAGGGAGGGCGGGGGCGCTCCCGCGGCCGCCGTGGTGCAGAGCGGCTGGCCGCCGGGCAGGATAATGGACCCGCGCGACTGCATCCCCCTCAGTTATGACGCCCTTTACTGTTACGAGTGGTGGCTCGACGCGGTCAACTACAGCGCCCTCGACGCGAGGGTGCCAACCGTGGCGGCAAGGATAAAGACTGCATCTGAAGCGTACAAGGTAAGCATCGTCGTGCTGACCTTTGGCGTAGATGCCACTACGAGCGCCGCCGTTTACTTCAGCGCCAGCGCGGCCATATCCGGCAGCGGTGCCTCCGTCAGCTACTCGCAGGACATATATGCAGTGGTGCTTAGCAACAGCAAGATCAAGAACGACACCAGTACGTGGCAGCTGGGAATATTCGAGCCGCGGAGGCTGGGACCCGGTGTGTACGTGGTAGGCTTTTACGGCGATGTCGCCATGGCTCGGTACAAGGAATGCGTCGTGGTTTACTTTGCGGGCGGTGCGTACGACTACTACGAGACGGGGTACGTCGCCGACATGTACCTAGCGAGGCCGAGCGCGTCCAGAATGCAGAGAGGGGTCCTGGCGCTGTTTGAGGGCGTGGACTGGGGGCCCACTGACGATTACAGCTACAGCCGGATGTTCAACTTGATAGAGAGCAAGTGGAACTACAATACTCAGTCCAACCCTGTAGCCGTAAATATAAACTCTTGGGTTGCGGCTAGCGAGGTCAGCGGCAAACTTGAAATCTCAATAGGCGTGCCCCTGCTGCCAGGCCTCACCATTACCAATGTGAATGTCAACCTGGCGTTCTCAGTAGGCTCGGAGTTAAAGGAGTACGCGTATGCATACGTGGTCGCCGCCTTGTATGATGACTATCGGTATTACTACCGCATTCACGGCAGGTACTACTACTCCAACGCCACGTTCGAGTTCCAGGGCGGCTACTACCGCATACCGTCAATCTTCGTCGACATATCCGTGAGCTGAGCCGGGCTTGGAGGGCTGGCCCAACCCGCGCGCCTTTTTCCGTTCCTGGTTTTCCGCCGCCCTTACCGCCGCCCGGAACGCGGGCAAGGCATAAAGAGGATTCATGGCCCCTTACCGTGGAGGCGAGAGTCAAGATTTACCTCGAGGACGCGAGGAAGTTCCTCGAGGAGGCCGAGCAGGAGCTCGCGGAGGGCGTGAGGGAGTCAAGCGCGGTGAAGATACGCGACGCGGCTGAGAAGGCGTGGAACGCCGTAGTCCAGGCGACAAACGCGCTTATCTTGAGGCTGCTGGGCAAGGTGCCGTCAAGCCACTTCGAGAGGAGGAAGATGCTGACGAGGCTGGAGGAGCTTTACCCCGAGGTGGAGAGGCTTGGGCTCAGGGACAGGTACTCGGCGAGGGAGAGAAACCTCCACGAGCTGGTGTTTTACGAAGGCATAATCGACGTCGAGGAGGTAAGGAAGGAGCTTGAGAAGGCGAGAAGGTACGTGGACGACGTGGAGAGACTGCTCGCCCTCTCCCGCGGCTGACCTCCCAGCCGCCTTACCACGCGGCGAATATCCGCTTTACCTCCTCCCACGGGATGGGGGAGCCCTTACCCTCCTCCAGCACTCTGGACGGCCCGGGGAGCGCCGCGGCGATCTCGTCCGCGCTGCAGCCCTCCCACCTCCCCGCCAGCTCCCTGGCCAGCCTCCCCCTCTCCACGTTGCCGGGGGCGAGCACGACGTAGCGCTCGGCGAGGAGCGGGGCAGACTGGGGCGGCGCGGCGACCACTCTGCAAACGCCGCCGTCTCTTCTGCAGCCGACCGCCAGCTCCACTCTCACGCCCCTGACGTACTCTCTCTTGCCGTACACCATGAACGAGCCCCTCGCCAGGTACTGCCCGGCCGGGGCCTGCTTCGACACCTGCTCCCCGCGGGCGTAGAACACGTCAATTGCGTGCAGCCCCATCCTCCACGCCCTGCTGTAGGCTGCGGCGAACTGCGCGGCTTGCAATATCTCCAGCGGGTCGTCAATCGGCGGCGAGACGACGACGGACGCCCCCGGTATGTCTGCGTGGAAGAACAGATAGTGATCCTTCAGGTACCTCCTTACGACCACCTCGTTCTGGGACGCGTCCCTCCCGCCTATCACGGGCCTCCTGCCTGCGGTTACGGTCCAGTGGAACTTCTCGAACCAGCTCCTCTCCGCGACAGCCCTGACAGCGTCTCTCACCCTCTTCTTGATGCGCTCTATCTCCGCGCTTAGCGACTCGAGCTCTTCTTCCAGCCTCTTCAGGGCCTGCTCGGCCCTCGCGGCCTTCCCCTCTAGCTCCCTCGCCCTATTGAACATCTCGGAGATCTGCCTGCCGAGCGGCACGTCGCGCCTGATCTCTACTTGCTCGCCGCCGGGGAGCTTTATCTTGATAGACTTGCCGTATACGTGTACGACACGTACACTTGCCTCCGAGCCTCCGAGCGCTTCCTCGATCTCACTTTTGTACATCAGGAGCTTGTGAGCCGTCGACTTCAGGCGCCCTGCCTCTCCCCTGAGCTCAGGAATTCTCTCCCTGAGCTCCGCAATCGTTGCCTCGAGCCTCTTGCGCCTCTGCTCTGCATCCTGAGAGCTCCGCGCTGCCGCGAGCTCTAGCTCGAGGGGCCCGAAATAAAAGTCGAGCGCGGCCCAGAAGTGCTCGAACTGCCTCACCTCGTCGCACTGCAGGTGAGCGGGCCTTATTGGCATCACGGTCACGGGCACTCCCTCCTTAGTGCAGACGGAGGGCTCAAGCGCGCCCGACCTCACCCTGTCGACGATTGCCTTGAGCTCCTCGGCGATTGCCCCCGGGGACGCGCCCGCACGCGCCACTAGCTCCTCTGCCAGGTCGGGCCCCGTCCCGAGCCGCCGGACTAAGCTCCTCTTCAGGTCGCCCGGGTCTATCGCCCTCTCTATCTCGCTGATCTCCGCGCTCAGCAGATCCACGAAGGCCGCGGGGGGGTGCGCGTAGGGCACGCCGGGCCTCAGCTCCCTGCCCCTCCCCCTGTAGCTGTGCAGTAGCCACACTACTCTGCCCTCCCGCACAGCAATCACGTTGAACGGCTCCACGAGCTCGACCACGAGCCTCCCGGAGTAGAGTTCGAACTCGACAACGCGGTCAAATCTCGGCATTGAAACTCTCACTAGCCTCGCTCCCCTGAATAGCCCTCTGAGAGTCTCGGCGCCCCTGTGGGTCCTCTCCGGGACGATGCCGGTCAGCGACACCCTGAACTTCGTTACCGCCACGAGCCCGGAGGAGAGCTTGAGGAGGAGCCCCGCGCCGCTTCTATACACGTTCTCGACGCGGCTGCCTTGAAGTCCCGACATTTCCGCCACTGACGCCAGGAGGTCGAGAGGGGAGAGCACTCTCTTAGTCCTCAGGGACATCTGGCTAGTCAGCCCGTCCGTCGCAAATCACGGGCTCATCCACCAACGCTGTCATCACTCACTCGCGCTTCCAGCTGAGCAGTATGCCTATGTTGCTCGTCAGCTTTATCTTCATCTTGCTCCGCTCCAGGAGCTGCGGGAGCCCGGCCCTCGGCGGCGGCCCGCCGTAGTAGAAGTATATGTAGCCGATGTCCTCCGGATTCACGCCGAGGGCGCTGGCAGTCGCGGCGTCAATCTCGGCGCAGTTGTCCCCTACGACAGTCACGCCCCAGTAGCGCTGGAAGCCCTTGATCGGCCCGTCCCCTTCGATCACAAACTTCCCGTCGACAAGGCACAGGGTATTCCTCTCGAGCTTGTATATGTCCGCTATGAGCTTGTACAGCGCTCTGAGGCCCTCGTAGAGGCTCTGCACGTCCTTCGGCATGAGCACGTGGAGCGCGGCGGTGGGCATTGTTAGATACAGTATTATCTGCGGGTGGCTCACCGGAATCGCCACGACGATCTTGGTCAGCGACTCGTCAAACGCGGCCTCCAGCGCCCTCACCGCGATTTTCGCGCCTGCGGGCGTCTCTAGCTCCAGCTTGTAGTTAGCCTGCTGGTAGGGCCTGATTATCCTGGCGCCGTACCTCGCGGCGAGCTTCTCGAGCCCCGTTATCTTCAGTGCCTTCTCGAAGTACGCCTTTGGCATTGAGAACGTTATCGACACGTCCCTCCCTTGAAGGCTGCGGAGAATAGGCTCGAGGAACTCGAGCCGCGGGTTAGCCTGCGAGGGTATGTAGCTGTGGACTGCCAGCACCACGAGGGCGTCCCTCCTCGGTATTGGCAGCTCGGCATCTGCGGGATAGGCCTCTATCATCACGCGACAGCGCAGTGCGGCTTTACAACCTTATCGCCGCCCGGCCGCGCTGGCTCTGCAGCACGAGCACAGCCCCGGCGCTCCCGGAGCCCTAAAACCCGTGCGCGCGGGGATCTACCGGCTTTACCAGCTCGCGGAGCAGCACGGTGGCATAACTCCCTCTCGGCAGCGTGAATTGCAGCCTCACGGCGCCGCCCTCAATGCAGTACGCGAAGTCCCTGAGCTCGAGCCTCGCGCGCCTGTAGCTCCCGTAGGCCCTCAGGCCCCGCGGCAGTCTCAAGAAGGCAGGCGCGTCAACGCCGAGCTCCCTAAGCACGCGCGCCAGCGCGCTGCCGACGCGCCCCGATGGCATTCTAATCCCGGCGCCGACGAGGGGGAGCACGACGTTGCCCTCAAGATCCCCGGCGTAGTACGTCACCTGCCCCCCGACCTCTACCAAGTCCCCCTCGACCGGCAAGTCTAGGGGGCCGAGCTCCATGCGCCTTGACAGGAACAGGTTGAACACGTACGCCTGAAACGCCTCGACGTAGACTCTGAGTATCTGCAGCGGTATTGACATTATTGCGTTCCACCTGTCGCGGCCCCGCAGCAGGCTCCTGAGCACGGCCCGCTCCTCGATGAACTTTCCCGGGAATGCCTCCAGGGCCTTCCTGTAGTCCCCCCGGCACGCTAGCTCTCTCGCCCTCTTGGCGCTCTCCGACTCGCGGGGGAATACCCTGCAGAACATAACGTCAAGGAATCCATCGGCGTCCCTCATGATGAGCGCCCTCCCCAGCAGGTGGCTCACGGGCCTCACGGTGCCAAAGCGCTGGTACCCGTAGTAATTGGGCAGCGGCGTCCTGAGGAGCAGCCGGAGGGCCTCCCGCGCGCAGCCCTCGCGCTCCACGCCCCTCACGACGATCGCGAACCTGTTACCGTAAATGTCCGAGGGCATTATTGGCCTGTCCATCGGCCACGCGCCGAGGTACTGCACGTTCGGGACTCTGGGCAGCCTCGACGCGTCGACCCCGCGAACCGATATTATCTGCGACGCCAGAGCCCTCGCGTCCTTGATACCGCCGACTGACACGTCTCTGCTGCCCAGCCCGAGGGCTCTCGCTATGCGCAGCGCGAGCTTCAGCGTGTCGACGTTCCGCTTGACGACGTGGACCCACAGCCACTCGCCGACTCTCGGCGCAAGGCTCACTCCCGACACAGAGACCACGGTGCCGTCGGCGAGCACCTCCTCGACGATAAAGTCCTCCGGGCTTGCCTTGATGACGCCGCCTGCCGGGCACGTGTCAGTGGCGTAGTACAGCATGCCGAGCTCTCTGTCAAACGGCGGGGCCTCCAGCACGCCCCCGGCGGCATCTTCCGTTATAACCCCTCGCGCGCGGTGCTGCGTGCCTAGAGTGTACCTGGGGCCCGCGGGCATTCCCAAGTACGTCGCCAAGGCCAGGGGTACTCTCGACGCCGTGAGGGTCGTGAGGGAGGTGGGGCTGAACGCAATGGAGGTGGAGTTCGTGCAGGGAGTGAGAATGTCGAGAGAGCTGGCGAAGGAGGTGGGCAGGGCCGCCAGGGACTACGGCGTTAGGCTCTCGGTCCACGCCCCCTACTTCATAAATCTTTGCTCCGAGGAGGCAGACAAGGTCGAGAGGTCGAGGCAGAGAATTGTCGAGTCGCTCGACAGGGCCTACCACATGGAGGCGTGGATTGTCGTCGTCCACGCGGCGTACTACGGCGCGCTCGGCCCCGAGGAGTGCTACGACAGGGTGAGGCGGGAGCTAGAGCGCGCATACAGCGAGTCGGGAATAGGCTCGGGGGTGTACATAGGGGTTGAGACCACGGCGAGAGAGGGCCAGTTCGGGACGCTGGAGGAGGCCGTCAGGCTCGCCAAGGAGCTGCCGTTCGCGCTCCCGGTCATAGACTGGGCGCACTTATTCATCAGGGGCGGCGGGTCCGTGAATTACGGCAGCGTGCTCGACATGTGGACGAGAGAGTTCGGAGGCGCCCACATGCACACGCACTTCACCTGCGTCCGCTACTCTAGCGGCAAGTTCGTTGACGAGCACGAGCCGCTGGACTACGGCACGCCGCCCTTCGAGCCCCTCGCGAGAGAGCTGCAAGGCAGGGACGTCGTCATGACAATCATATCTGAGTCGCCGCTTCTCGAGAGGGACGCGCTCCTAATGAAGCAAGTTCTCGAGAAGTACGGCATTGCGCTGGCCGAGAGCTGACCCCCGCGGCGCGGGGCCTGACTCCTGCCGTGCAGCGGGGCTCGGCACACTGCGGCCCAGCCCCGGCCGGCAGCCTGAAAAGGTATATAATTTCGCGCCGCGCTGAAAGGCATGGCGAAGCGAGGTGGCAAGAGAGTTGTGGGAGTGTCTTACAGGTTTCACATAACGCCGGGCATCTTTGCGAACAGCCTAGTGCCTGTCGCTGACAACTCCGGGGCCAAGCTAGTGCGCGTTATAGGCGTTGCGGGTCACTACGCGAAGACCGTGCACAGGAGAATTCCTGGCGCCGCCGTCGGCGACATGGTCGTCGTTACTGTCAGGGAGGGCAAGCCGGAGCTGAGGAAACAGATATTCAGGGCTGTCGTGATCAGGCAGCGAAGGCCGTACAGGAGACCGGACGGCACGTGGATCGCATTTGAGGACAACGCGGTTGTTCTCGTCACGCCGGAGGGCGACCCGAAGGGCTCTGAAATTCACGGGCCCGTTGCGCTGGAGGCCGCGCTGCGCTGGCCGCCGATTGCCAACATAGCGTCAATAATTGTTTAGAGCCCCCAGCGGAAATTTCACAAAACCCTCTCACTCGCGGGCCGGGGCATAAACGCTGCGCTTAAATTGCACGCCGGAGTCTCGGTCGATGAAGGCAGCGGCGCTCGAGCCGGCCGTGTTGCTGCCGAAGTTGAGGAGACTGCCGGCGGAGAGAAGAATAGCGTTACTGTACAGGGCAAGGGACTTCTTGAGCGAGGAGGACTTCAGGCATCTCGCCGCGCTGCTCTCAATAGATCTCGCCCGCGCCGACAGCCCGCGGAGGTGGGCTCGCCTGGGCGAGATCGAGGAGGCGCTCGAAGACGGCCATGCTGTCGTGGGCGACGACTTAGTGACTTCCGTCGGGCCGCTTGAGGAGATCGTCAACGGCGAGGAGTATCTCGGCGAGAGCACCGTCAGGAGGCGATGGAGGTCGTTTACCTTGTGAGAAGGCTGGGGCAGTATCTCGGCGGCATAGACGTAGAGAGGATAAGGGAGCTGCTGGCAGGGAGCCGCGCCAGCGCCATTGCTGTGGAGAGGCTGCTTGGAATCAGCGTGGCGGAGGGCGGGCAGGACGCGGCGCTTGCGCTCGAGTGCGCGAGACTCGCGAGATTCCTAGAGCTCTACCGGAGAGAGGAGAGGAGGCTGCTGGGCCTCCGCGCGGAGCTGAGGGCAATGGGCGTGGCGCCGAGCGAGACCGCGCCGCTCCGCAGGAGGATTCGCTCGGTGAGGAGGGCCTTGCGCGTCTACGGGGAAATTCTGCAGGAGTGCCTCGCCGAGGCGAGGGCGGCGGGCGTCAGTGCAGGTCATAGTCGTCACTGCTCGGCAACCCCAGGGATCGCATCACCGGCCGCCGCGGCGCCCGGGCATTAAAAAACTGCGCCCGCGGCTTCACGTGCCGAGCTCCCACGAGCTTACGTAGCGCCTCTGCTCCTCGGTCATCTCCTCGAGCTCCACGCCCATGGTGCTCAGCTTGAGTCTCGCAACCTCCTCGTCCAGCTCGTCGGGAAGCTTGTAGACGTCCGGCGGCAGCTCGTGCTTGACGAGGTACTCGACCGCCAGCGCCTGGTTGGCAAATGACATGTCCATGACCTCGGAGGGGTGCCCCTCTGCTGCCACCAGATTGACGAGCCTGCCCTCGCCCACTAGGTACACGCGCTTGCCGCTTGGCAAGACGTACTCGTCCAAGTACGGCCTGATGCTCCTCTTAGACGCGGCGGCTCTATCCAGCGCCGCTGTGTCTATCTCAACGTTGAAGTGGCCCGCGTTAGCGAGAACGGCGCCGTCTCTCATCTTGAGTATGTGGTTGAGGTTTATCACGCGTATGTTCCCCGTCGCCGTTATGAAGATGTCGCCGACTTCAGCCGCCCTGTCCATGGGCATTACCTCGAATCCGTCAAACAGCGCCTCCAGGGCCCTAACTGGATTCACCTCGACCACGATGACCCTCCGGGCGCCGAGACCCCTCGCCCTCAGGGCTATCCCCCTGCCCACCCAGCCGTACCCTGCCACCACGACGACCTTGCCGGCCACGAGCATGTTGGTGGCCCTCATGATGCCGTCCCACGTCGACTGGCCCGTGCCGTACCTGTTGTCAAATAGGTATTTAGTGTACGACTCGTTGACGGCAATTATCGGGTAGGCCAGCTTGCCCTCGCGCTTCAGGGCCCTCAGCCTGAGAACGCCAGTGGTGGTCTCCTCTGTGCCCCCGCGGATTTTCTCAACGAGCTTGTCTGCATCAGTCTGCCCGGCCGTCTCGAGGGCGTACTCTACAGTTCTGTCCCTCACGCCGTGCTTGAGCTTGTGTATCGTCACGGTCAGATCGGCGCCGTCGTCAAGCGTTATCGTCGGGCTGAAGGACGCGGCAAAGCCTATTGCGTTGTAGTACTCCCTCTCGCTCATGCCGCGCCACGCGTAGACGTAAACTCCCTCCTCTGCCAGGGCCGCGGCGATCTCGTCCTGCGTAGACAGGGGATTGGAGGGGACCAGCACCACCTGCGCGCCGCCTGCGGCGAGAGTTCGCACGAGGACTCCTGTCTCCTTGGTGACGTGGAGGCACGCGGCGATGAGCTGCCCTGCCAGCGGCCTCTCCCTCTCGAACCTCCTCCTTATTTCCATTAGCACTGGCATGTTCCTCTCGGCCCAGTAAAGCTGGTCCCTGCCCTTGCCCGCGAGCGAGGGATCCCTTACTTTTGACTCGCGCGCCACGAGTGCCTGGCACCAGCCGTTTTATATAGTGCGTGCAGGGCCGCGCTTGTCGCGCGGAAATCTCGTGAGAACCGATTTATGGGCTGCACATAGCGCCCGGCGTGGCAGCGCCAAAAGTGCGCACGTACACTACCGGCCTGGACGAGGCGCTCTGCGGGGGCAAGCGCGTGAGAATCAGCGCGCCGGCACTTCGGATAGAGCCTCTCTCGAAGGAGGACGTTGAGGCCGTGGGGAGAGCTGTCGAGGAAGTAGAGAGGCGTGCGCAGCAGAAACGGGGAGAGATAGCTGAATTTGACAGCGAGACTCTGGAGACCCTCGGGGGCCCCTCTGCGAGATTGACGTGGGTTGACTCGCTTTATGTCGCGGCGGCACTAGCCCGCGAGACGGCTGGCGTGCCTGTGTCGAGAGTAGCGGGCGAGCTGGAAGCGTCCGGGAGCCGTGAGGCGCCACATGCGGGGGGAGACAGGGACGGGTCAGATAACTGCCCGCGCCTACAATGGACTCGCGAGGGAGGCTTCAGGGCGAAGCCGCCGGCCTGGCTCTCCGCAGGCTGCGAGAGACAGCTGGCAGAGCTTGAGGACAGGCTCGAGAGAGCGGGAGAGGCCCTGGAGGAAGTCCTCCGCGCGCTGTGATGCAGCCCCCGGAGAGCCTGACCGTAATTAATGAAGTCAGGGACCTGGGCGTCTTTGTTGTGTACGACATCATAGTCGGGGCGAGTAACACAAGCTACCCCGAGGGGCTGGAGAGGGAAGTTGAGAGCGCCGTCGGCGAGGCGAGGCGAGCTCTCTCTCTCGCCGCGCTTAAGGACAACCCGGTGATACGCGCCTACAGGGACTTCTACTGGCGGGTGTTGAAAATAGACCCCACGAAGCAGAGGCCCGCCCAGGAGGCCCTACTGAGGAGGATCCTGCGCGGGGAGCCGCTGCCGAGAATAAGCCCCGCTGTTGACGCCGGAAATGCCGCCTCAATCAAGTACCTAGTCCCCATCGGGCTGTACGACATCGGCAAGATAAGCGGCAGGACGCTCTACTTGAGGAGGGCGAGGCGGGGTGAGGTCTTCCGGCCCGTAGGCGGCCGGCCCTTCGAGCTCGCGGACAACCAGATAGTCCTGGCGTCTGGCGGGCAGATACTTCACGTCTATCCCTACAGAGACAGCATCGACACAGTGGTAGACGAGAGGACTAGGGACTTCCTCGTAGTGATAGCCGGAGCTCCCGGCGTGGAGAGGGAGCGCCTGGTGGGGGCCGCGCTGTACCTCCGCAAGCTCTTCTCGCTCCTCGGCGGCATTGCCGTCGGGGAGATCCGCACCGCGTAGCGGCAATGGTCGAGGTAGTGGTGTTCGGCGACATTCACATAGGCTCGAGGCACTCGCGGCTTGGCGAACTAAGGCGCTGCCTCAAGTCGGCCAGCCCCGAGGAGGTCGTAATGACCGGCGACTTATTTGAGAACCAGCACAGGAGGGTCGGGCACGACGAGGCCGTGCGCCTGATAAGAAAGGCGCTCGAGCTGCTGCAGCTAGAGCCGCTCAGAGTTTTCATCGCGCTCAGCAGGGCATCGCACGACCCGCAGCTCCCGGGCCCTCTCGTGGCGAGAGTAGGGCGCAGCGAGGTGGTCGCGCACAACGGGGAGGTCTTCGTCGACGGCGCGGTTAAGATAGTGGCCTCGCACGGCGATGGGGTGATCAAGAGCGGCGTCGTGGCCTACCTCGCCGACATCGTTAGGAGGGGCCACGTCGGGAGGGTGTTGCGCAGCAGGCTCGGTGTGCCGCGCGACGTGTGGGTCGTGTACGGCCACAGTCACGTGCCCTTTATTGACGCCGGCGAGAGGATACTGAACCCGGGAGCCTGGAAGGTCTACGGCATCAGGAGAGTGAGGGGCAGCGTCTACCGGCTACCTTCTGCCAAGCCGCTCTGCTAGCCACGTCTCAATCCTGCTGAGGGCCTCGGGCAGCCTCCCCAGGTCTATGACGTCCCCGCGCTGCGGCGCGCCTGCGAGACAGCGCTCCCACGGCACGCGGAATTGCACATTGCCGCGCGCAATGCGCCTCACGGTCTCGGGCGCTAGCTCCTCGCGATCTACCACACCGCCGTAGCCGGCATACGCTACGTACGGCGCGTAGCCGATGTAAAGCAGCTCTCCGCTCGCGTGGGCCAGGACTTTCGATATTGTTGCCTGCCTGCACGTGGACATGTTGAGCACTCTCACCCTGTAGCCCATCTTTGCCACGAGGGCCCCGACGGCCGCGAACTGGTATGAAGATGCCGGGGGCGGGGGCACGACGGTAACCTCGCCGAGGGGGTTCTGCACGTCAAACAGCAAGTACACGCAGAAGTCGCGGAGCAGGTAGCGCTCTGGAACCTCTCCCGCCAGCCCTAGCACTCTCCCGCACGCCACGCCCCCTACCGGGGGCTCTCGGCGCATTCCGAGCCTCTCTGGGGCCGTCCAGAAGGCAGGGGTTTCAGGCGAGAGAGCGCCATCAGCGCAAGAGGTACTCGAGCACTGCCTCGACGACCTCGTCCTGCATAAGATAGCCGAAGTGCATGTAGCCCCTGCCTTTCTTGAGATCGTACAGCAGTAGCGTCGGCGTTCCGTACACGCCGACCTCCTCGGCGAGTCTCTCGCACTCCTTGTAACTCTCTCCGGGGCAGTCGCCGACCTTTACCTCACCGCCGTTAAACACCTGCGCCACGAACTCAAGCCTCTCCTCGTCAGGAATGCAGCGGAGCGCCCGGTGTAAAGGCTCGGCGCTCTTGTGGACTATGTAGTCGCACATGATGTATGTCAGAATGCCCCGGAATGCCAGGTCGGCGAAGTACTCTTCGGTCTCCCGAAAGAGCCTGGCACAGTAGGGGCACTTGAAGTCAAAGAACACGGCAACAACTCTGTCGTTATTGCTGCCGAGCTTGATTGGGGCGACGTCCAGCAGCCTCCTCACAGACTCCGTCTTTGCGACGGGCACGAATTTCGGCCTGCTCCGTCTGAACAGCACCGTGAGAGAGCGCGCGCGGGCGCGATATAAACATTCAGTGCCGCGGCGCGGAGCGGCAGCCGTTTTCTGTCTGCAGCGCTAATTAATTACCAAGGCGATCCTCTCGATGCTGGACCTAAGCTTCATTTCGCGCGCCGTGAGAGCATCTCTCGTCTTTGTAATACTTAGCGTGCTCTGCGTGATGTTCGGCGTCTGGCTCACTGGAGTCCTCGACATCTACCCGCTACTCGTCGGGATCTACCTGATGACCGTGACCTCGGTGGTGCCGTACGCCGCGATCACGGTAGCAAGGGCCGTCAGGAATAGGGAGAACGGCAAGTGGATTATCACGGTCGCGCTGGCTCTCGCGCTCACCATCTCGCTCGCCGCCGCGGCCGTTAAGCTGTGCGCCCTCAGGAGCGCAATACCGCAGGTCGCGCTGTTGCAGTTGAGATTTGACGGCATTCTGGCCCTCTCTCTTGCATTACTGGCCCTCTCCGCCGTGATTTACTTGGGGAGCGCGATACAAGACGGCAGGAGGCTGGCGCGCAAGCTGTACTTCAGCATCGTCGAGGGGAGAGAGGACGATAGGGAGGTTGAAGTTATCTGAGCTCTTAGAGGCAAGACTATATACCCGCGGACCCGCGATCTGCGTGGACTGCGTGGTCTCGCTGATTAGGGAGTTTGAGAAGACTTGCGAGCTTGTGGAATCGCTGAGGTTTGAGCGCGGCAGGCGCTATGTGTACAGGCTGGCGTCGGACGATTGCGAGTACCTCGTTCACATAGTCTCCCACAACGATAACTTGTATGTTGAGTTCTGGACTCCGAGACACGCCGTGCCGATAATAGTGCTCAGGGTGTCTGAGGGCGGCGACATTTACCGGACGGCAGCGCTCTTGAGAGTACTGGCGGGGAGGCGCTGATAACTGAAAGCCCGGCCCTGCCGGCGGGATACCGCTAGCGGGGAACGCTTATATGACGCGAGCCGCTCTGCGCCGTGTCATACAGTGTGCTCGAAGCGCTGAGGAACAGCCCGGATTGCGTGAGGGAGGCCCTCACGGCGAGACGTCTCGACGCCTCGCTGGTCGACAGATTCCTGGAACTGGACGCTAAGTGGAGGCGCCTAAAGGGAGAGGTCGACGGCCTGAGACACCAGTATAACGCGCTGGCAAGGGAGGGCGCGAGGGCGCCGCCAGAGGAAAAAGGGAAAATTGCAGAGAGGGCGAGAGAGCTCGCAGAGAGAATTGAAAAGCTGGAGAGAGAATTGAAAGAGATAGAGCGCGCGAGAGAGGAGCTTCTGTGGAGCCTTCCCAACTTAGTTCATGAGTCAGTTCCGGTGTGCCCGGAGGGCGTGGAATCAGTTCCCGTGAGGTACTGGGGCGCCACCGCGGCCGCGAGAGACGCCGCGGAGGCCGCCGGCGGGACCGGCAGCGTCGTACTGAGCAAGCCGCCAGTAGGTCATGCCGACATGGCCGAGAAAGTGCTGAGAATGGCCGACACGGAGAAGGCGGGAGAGGTCGCGGGGAGTCGGTTCTACTACCTCTTCGACGATCTCGTATGGCTCGACCTCGCGCTTGCCCTCTACGCGCTGGACCGTCTCGTGCAGCGGGGCTTCAAGCCGGTCATACCCCCGTACATGCTCAAGTTCGACATAATAAGGAGAGTACTTGACTTGGACACGTTTAAAGATGCCATTTACAAGATTGAGGGGGAGGACTTGTACCTGATAGCGACATCCGAGCACTCAATAGCGGCATATCTGTACAAGCGCGAGCTTGTCGAGGACGAGCTCCCGCAGCTTTACGCCGGCTGGTCGCCGTGTTTCAGGAGGGAGGCCGGCGCCGGCAGCAGAGACCTGAAGGGAATCTTCAGAGTTCACGTGTTCCACAAGGTCGAGCAGTTTGTCTTCTCGCTGCCCGAGGAGTCGTGGAAGTGGCACGAGGAGATAACGAGAAACACCGAGGAGCTCGTAAGGGACCTCGGGCTGCCGTACAGAGTTGTTAACATCTGCGCGCACGAGCTGGGGGCGCCTGCCGCCAAGAAGTACGACATAGAAGTGTGGTACCCAGCCCAGGGCAGGTACAGGGAGATTGCCAGCTGCTCTAACGTCACGGACTGGCAGTCCTTCAGGCTCGGCATAAGGGTGCTGAGGAGGGACATGAGGCGCGAGTACGTCCACACGCTCAACTGCACGGGGCTTGCCACGACGCGCACGATAACGGCAATACTCGAGAACTTCCAGCGGGAGGGCGGAGTCGTGGAGATACCAAAGGTGCTGAGACCGTACCTGGAGCCCATAAGGTCGGCGCCCAGAGATTACATATACCCGAGAAAGGCGTAGCGCCGGGAACGTCAGCCGCCCGGCCGCGCCCGCGCTGCCGGCGCTCGCGCCGCAGGAGCGCGCTGCAGGGGGTTGCCAAATTCGCACGCAGAGACGCCCGGCGCTCAGAGATTAGGTCCGTCGTCACCGCTCTGCAAGCCTGGACTCCTCATGCCGACGTACCGCGGCGTGCGCATTTTAAGCCTTCCGGCTCTGCCGCGGCTCCCGCCGGGGCTGGTGTATTTATTTTCTGCCGCAGCCGCCTCTGCACAGTGTCTGCGCGTGATATTGTTACCAGCATCATAGCCGACGCGGTTGCAGACTTCATAAGGAGGGTTTGCGAGTGCGAGAGGTCTAGAGAGACGCTCGTGGAGGATCTAGAGCTCGCGAGGGTTGCAGACGAGGTCGTCAGGGCGGTGTCAGAGGGCAGGGAGGGGGTCTTCGGCCCTGTCATTATGCGCGCTCAAAAGAAGCCGCTGAGGCGCAGGATAAGGGTGTGGCTCTTCGGGCGTGAGGTCAGCGTCGAGGAGCTGCTGGTTAGAATCTCCAAGGCGAGGTCGCGCGCCGCGTGGCTGAACAGCGACTGCTCGCAGAACGCGCTCCTTGAGACTATTTACAAGACGGAAGACCGCTACCTTATTGAAATCATCAAGCGGGATTTCGAGAAGTTCAAGGCTGCGTGCCGCGGGGAGGCACCGAGCATAGACTTCAACGAGGTGCCGAGCTATGTTTCGGAGGGCATAAGGAGGGGCATTGAAGTGTATCTAGCGGCGCATGGCGCTAGTCGTTAAGCTCTCCGGGAGGATATTCAACGACGAGGCGCTCGTGTTGAGGTATGCCAAAGTATTGAGCGAGCGCCAGGAGAGAATAGGCGTCGTGGTGGGAGGCGGCGATATTGCCAGGAGGTACATTGCCGTTGCCAGGAGGGGCGGCGCCTCTCCCACATTTCAGGACCTGCTGGGCATTCAGGCAAGCCGCCTGAATGCGCTCCTTTTAGTGTCGCTAGTGAGCGACGCGTGCCCGAGAGTGCCCGCGTCGCTCGAGGAGTTCCTAGACGCGTGGAGGCGGTGCAGAGTCGTAATCGCCGGGGGGTTCCAGCCTGGCCAGTCGACTGCGACCGTCGCGGCGCTGGTTGCAGAGGCCGTCGGCGCGAGCGTGTTGGCAAACGCGGCGAGCGTTGACGCGATATACACGGACGATCCCCGGAGAAATCCCGAGGCCAAGAGACTCCCCGAGCTTAAGTACGACGAGCTTGAAAAACTGGTCCGCTCATCGCCAGCACCCGGCGGCTACGAGCTAGTCGACCCGTGGAGCATAGCAATTCTCAGGCGGAGCTGCATCTCGCTGTACGTGTTCGACGGAAGGAGGCCGGAGTATCTGCTCGCCGTGATGCGGGGGGAGAACCCCGGCAGCAGGGTTGTGTGCTAGGCAGCGCCACTGCCCGCCTTAGATGGCGTGATAAGGCCGGCGACAAACCTCGCCCTTTAGGGCAGGGGCCATATCTCCGCGGCCCGTGTCTTTTTTTGGTGTTAAGTGTACATTGAGCATCACCGGCGGTCTCATCCTGTGTTTGATCACTCGCCCGCCCTCCGCGCGTGAATGAGCTCCTCTGCGAGGCACCTCGGCGCCCTGCCGTTGTTGTCCCCCGCCCGCTCCGAAGCTCACTTTCTGAGCCCCTCCTGCGTTTTGAGCGGCGCGGTGATTTAGGATTGAGGTGGAACGCCCCCCAGCCTTGTGTTGTGCAACCCCGCGGCAGGGAGCCCTCTCATTGGAGCCCGCCGGGCATCTCCGGGCCCCCACCCGCGCGTCCCGCGGCCGCGCATAAATACATTCTCCCGGCCGGCACGAATCTTACTCTGGTATTCCGCCGGGGGGTTTTAGCGCGGCGCGGAGGGCGTGACGGTGAGACTTTCCGCCACAGAGCGCAAGGTTGCGGAGCTGTACTCAGCCGGGCTGAGGCCGAGGGAAATAGCAAACGTGCTGGGCATTTCAATAAATACTGTGTACAAGGCGCTGTCGAAGGCGCGCAGGGCGCTCGGCGCGCTGGAGCGCCCGTCCCTCCAGCTCGCGCGCTCCTACACCATAAGCGTCCCGGCCCCTCCCAGCAAATTTACGCCGCTTAGACTCGCGCTGTCGCTTTACTACAACGGCGCGCCGGCGCTCGGGGGGCAGCCAGCCGCGGGAGCCGCGGCGCTCCCGGAGGAGCTTAACCGAGTTCTTGAGAGGCTTGAGAGAGTCATATTGCAGCTCTGTCAGGCCCAGCGCCGCGCCGGAGAGGCGCCGCCGCGCCGCGAGGCCCCCAGCGGCGGCGATGACGGGGACGGCCGCCTGCCCCCGCTCCTGCGCAAGAACGTGTGGGTCGCGCTGCTGCGCAGCAAGGCCCCTACCTCGCGAGGATCTTTATGACGAGCCCCTGGTACACGCGGTCGCCCGCCGCAAGCCTCCTGCCGGTGCGGGCGTCTATTGCGCCCACGAATCTCTCGCCTAGCTCTGTGTGAATTGCGTAGGCCACGTCCCTAGCGGTAAACGAGCTCGGCACTAGCAGCAGATCGGGCAGCACGCTGCCCTGCCTGTCGCTCAGCCTTTTCTCATCCTCGACGGGATAGACGGCCACGTAATTAAGCGCATCAAACACCGCGGCGTTAATTGTCTGGACAACGCCGGTGCTGCCCCACCTCCGCAACAGCTCGGCTATCCTCTCCAGCGCTGCCTTTTGCTGCGGCGTCGGGCTCCCCACGAGCTCGAAGCTTGAGTCCCCCGGCCTGTACTTCACGAGCCCCTTAGCCGCCGCCCTCCGCAGCGCCAGCTCGGCTTCGGCTGACGTAGGCACTATAATGCGCCCGGGGAAGGCCTGCCTGAGCCTCCTGTAGCCGTCCTCGGCCTCCGGCACGTCTATCTTGTTTGCCGCAATCACTATGGGCCTGCTGTAAGTTCTCACCAGGCTGCTGAATTTGTAGAAGTCGTCGTCTGTCCAAACACTCGGGGGCTTCTTCGCGAGGCCCGCCTCGTTTAGCGCCGCCTCGACGTGGGCGCGCCTTACGCCGAGTCCCGCCAGCCTCTCGGACAGCACGTCCGCCACATCCCTCTTGCTGTACTCAACGAGCTTAGCCGTTTTGCTCCAGTCCCTGCGCAGTATAGAGACTATCCACATATCAATCTCCCTCTCGAGAAATATCACGTCAACCACGGGGTCGTGGGTGCCGGGCCTCACGAGCCTCCCCTCCTCGTCAGTCGAACCAGACGCGTCAACGACGTGTATTAGGGCAGGCGCCCTGCGGAGGTGGTCAAGGAACTGGTTGCCGAGGCCCCTCCCCTGCCACGCGCCCGGAATGAGGCCAGCGACGTCGATTAGCTCCACGGGGGCGAAACACACGCCGCCGACGATCACGTAGCTTCTCGGGCTGCACGCGAGAGACGAGCACGGGCAGCCGTCTACTCTGGCATGGCCAATTCCGACGTTTGGCTCTATGGTCGTGAAGGGAGTCGGCGATATTCTGACGTCCCTCATGGTGGCGGCGGCGAAGAAAGTCGACTTCCCGGCATTAGGCTTCCCGACTATGCCGATCTGCAGCCTGCCCTGCAGAACCACTGAGTGCCCGCGGCGGGGTGTTATATACTGTGCAGCCCCGCCGCGCGTGGAGCAAGCTTTTTACTTTTAGCAGCACGCACGCACATGCCGAGTTCGAGCGAGGCCGTCTTGCGAGTCACGGAGGCCAAGTCGCGCGACGTTGGCAGGAGTATAGTCAGGATACCGGTGCGGATCATGAAGATGCTGGGAGTCGAGCCTGGCGATTACGTCGAGATAACCGGCAGGAGGACGGCATACGCCCAGGTGTGGCCGGCATATCCCGAGGACGAGGACAAGGACGTCATAAGAATGGACGGCATTATAAGGCAGAATGCCGGCGTTGGCATTGGCGACACAGTCAGAGCGCGTAAAGTCTCGTTAAAGCCAGCGCAGAGAGTTGTCCTGGCGCCGGTCGAGCACGTCAGGGTGGATCCCGAGTACTTGAAGAGACATATCCTGCTCGGCAAGCCCGTCGCGCGCGGGCAGGCAATTGACGTTCCATTCTACGGCGGGTCCATAAGGTTCGTTGTGACCCAGGTGCAGCCGGGGCCCGCCGCCTACGTCAATGTGGACACTGAGGTTGTAGTGCGCGAGGAGCCCGTCAGAGAGACGGAGCTCTCGATACCCAGGGTGACGTGGGAGGACATCGGCGATCTTGAGGACGCGAAGCAGAAGGTGAGGGAGCTCGTCGAGCTCCCG
>JAJHRB010000083.1 GCA_020833025.1 Thermoproteaceae archaeon
CGTGCGCGGAGGCCCGCGAGAGAGTGCTGGTCGGGAACAAGGCAGACCTGGTCGAGAGCGCCGGCATGGCAGTAGAGGGGAACGGCGCTGCCGGAATTCTCGGGGCGGGCCGCATCTGCTACGTGTCAGCGCTGGGAGACAGCCCGGAGGCGCTCCTGGCGTGCCTCCTCGGCGGCGCCGCGCCCTAGGGCGCGGCCCTCAGCCGGCCGCTCCCGCGCCAGCTCCCTCCACCTCCCCGCCAGCTCCCGGGCCACGCCGGCCAGCGGCACGAGCGCGCGGCGGCTCACGTCAAGCGTGTAGAGCTCGACGTCGCGGTGCCTTCTCAGCTCCCTCCCGACCCTCAGCAGCAGCGGGAGGTAGATCACGGCTTGCGGGTTCGGCACGACGATCCACAGCCTCCGCCCTCCCGCCTTTCTCGCCGCCTCTGCGAGCTTGTGCACCACGGTGCCAGTGCCGTAAAGAGTCTCCACCTCGACGGCGAGCCCCTGGAGGCCGCCGCACGTGACGACTACGTCGAACACCGCGCCGCCCTCCTCGCGCTCTGTCTCAACGCAGTCAAGGCCGGCCCTCTCCGCCAGGTAGCGCGCGACGAAGGCCTTCACTAGGTAGTGGAGCTCCGACTCCCGCTCTCCTGCGCTTGGCCTCGTCTTGTAAAGCACCTCGAAGCTTACATCCCTCAGCCTTCGCCAGTACTCGTCCTCCAGCCAGACCACGAGCTCGTCGAGGTCGCGGAACCCCAGGCGTTCATAGTCCGGCACGGGGTCGGAGACGCGCCCCCACATCAAGCTGGCCAGCAAGACGTAAAGCGGCAGGCGCTCCGGCCTTATGGAGACCTCCACGGGGCTCGGGACGACGGAGGCGTAGCCGCTCACGGCCTCGCCGAGCGCCCGCTTCCAAATGCCCAAGTCCTTCACATCGCCGTAAATCACGAAGAAGCCAAACTCCTGCGAGAAAAGCTCCCTAAGCCTGTCCCTAAGCCTGCCCTTGAGCCTCTCCAGCTCTCTCAGCTCCTCCGGCGCCATAGACGCGAGGTCGAGCACGAACACCCGCTTCCCGGCGCCGACGTCTACCGGCAGCAGGAGCTCAAGGTCGCGAATGCTGGAGACGTGCTTTGCCTCCGGGAGGCCGCCGGCCCTGACCCTGTAGACCTCGCGCAGCATGCGCTTGAGGAATTCGATGTAGCCAAATTCGCCCGGCTTCGCAATGACGATGACGGGCCTTTCGGAGATTACGCCGCCGAGCTTGAGCAGAGACTCGGAGTAGATCTCCTCAAGCTCCTTTAAGGGCACCTCCAACTCCGGTGTCTCAGGCAGGTCGGGCTGACGCGGAGAGGCAGTGGACGCGACAGCAACGACGGAGGGGACGGAGAAGTCGACAGAGATCGGGATCTCCCCCGGCCTCTCAAAAGAAGGGGCGACCTTCGCCGGCTTGAGCTGGGGCGGGGCTATGCCGGGCGGCTCGAAAGACAGGTCAAGCCGCAACCTGGGGGCCTCCTCAAAAGAGACCACAACCGGCTTGAGAGATGCCGTAAAAGGCTTCACCGGGGGAACCCCGTAGTCAAGCCGCAGGGAGATCTGCCTCGGCGTTTCGAACGAAGGAGAGAGGGACTGAGGCCTCAGATCGACTTTGGCGATGTGCGGCGTGGGGAAGTCCAGTTTATAAGAGCGCAGTTGCGGCGTCTCGAAGACGGGCTTTACAACTCTCAGCCTAAGCCTAACCTCAACCTGCTCAGCCGCATCTACACGCGCGGCGCGGGGAGCCTCTACTGCCGCCGCCTCTCTGCGCCTCAACACCGTAACGATGTATAGAACCTCCTCCGGAGAGACGCCGCGGCGGACCTCAGCGACTACGGCAGACATCCGCTATCTAAACAGACAGCTGCTGCTTAAACAAATATCGAGCCACGAACTACTAAGGGGTTTTCCCAAGCCGAGAAACAGGACAGGAGAAAACAACTCTAGAAAGTCAGTGTATGACATCGACTTTTTTTCTGACGTTAAGTATGCCACTCCCCCTCCAATGCTCACACTAAACTCGCTTGTATATATACCAATGTCCTCAAGTACTTTGCGAATTTTGTATTTGTTCAGATACTTTTCAAATTCTCTCTCGCCCACGATACCATACAGCATAGCGATGCTCCGCACCACTAAGTCGCCGACGCTGTTTCCTTCGTGGCCGAAGAGCCCCAGCTCTTCGTCTAGCTCTTTGCCTAGGCCTGGCACGACTCTTAGGCCTATCTTCACGCCGTATTTCTCCATAAGCGCCGCGACGTTGCTGTCGAAAAGCCTCTCGCCGTACATCACCTTGAGGTACGGCTTTGGCGTCAGCCGAAGGGAGTAGAGGAAGAAGGTGAAGGGGTTGTAGAGGGGGAGGAGTCTAAGCCCCGCGTTTAGAACCTCCTCATACGCCTTCACGAGATCTCTAGCATCTCTCACCTCGTATCTCCTCGGCACAACCTCCACGGGGACGCGCCTATACACCCTGGCGAGAATACTCTCGATCTCTCTGAGGGTTTTGATAATAGATGTCTCTTGCTCCGTAACTCCTACGCCCAGCTCCTGCGGCATCTTGCCAGCCCTGAGGGCGTTAACCAGCTTGTTAACCGCGTTTAGATTAACTCCGAAGCCCAGCTCATTTCCGAAGAACCTCGCCGCGGAGCCCTCGGGGAAGCAGTCCCAGTCGATCACGCCCCTGTCCACGCACTCCTGTTTCACCCCGCCGAGGAGTACCTGGAGGGCGAGATCCCTGTCGCTGCCCCGCAGCACTTGTGCCAGGTCGCCGGAGAGCCTCTCCAGCACGCTCTGCCTGGCCTCCAGAAACCCCGTCAGCGCGGCGTAGAAGGCGCCCAGCTCGTCGCGAAAGTACCTCGCCCACGCTGACTCATCCCAGAACTCCACCGGGACCCTGACACTCTCGCCCACGGGGCGAGCCGGCGGGGGCGTTTATAACTGTCAGGCGGGGCGGCAGCGCGGCGCTCCCTGCCGGCGTCGCCTTCATTAGCGCCCTTATCGGCCTCAGCTCTCTCTTGAACGGGTCCAGGATTAGGCCGAATATCTCCAGGGTGACCGTGCCGAGCAGGTTCTCGTCCTCGCTCTCGCCGAGAACCACGGGCGTGTGCCTCTCGCCGTAGCCCGGCAGCTCGAGCAGGGCCTCTGAAATCGCCCTCCTTATCACGGTGCCGTCGGCCAGCACGAACTCCATCTCGCCCATCGGCTTGAGCCCCAGCTCCTCCCAGACGCTCCTCGTCAGCACGGTGTACGTGGCGCCGGAGTCCACCAGGAACCTGACCCTGACGCTCCTCCCGCCGTGCTTGACCACGCCGTCTACATACACGAGGCCCACGAGTCCCGCCGCGTATTACCTTAAGTATTTTCACAATAGTTCAAGAATATTCCCGGACTATTAGGGTATGATTGGGGAAACCTGGAGTAAATGGCGGATCCCGCCCCTCAGGACGGGGCTCGCTGCCCGTCTATGTCAGCCGGCAGGTCACCGCTCACCAGTCGGCCCCTGCATTGGCTCGTCATCCGCGCGCCGGTGCGCGGGGTTATAACTCTGGCGCCGCCTTATCTATTTAAGGTGGCGGGAGCGCCGGTTTGAGCACGTCGTACCTCAGCGCCAGCGCTCTGTAGGCCCTTTTCTCCATGCCGGCTCGCCAGCGACTTGGGGCGGGGAACCGGAACCTTAAGGCGCGCGGGGCTGGCGCTCTGTGGTCGAGGTCGCGAGGCTCAGGCCGCGCTGCGTTTACGCCAACGGCAGCAAGGTTGACGGGGTGTACGTGCTGAGGCTGCCGTGCGAGGTCGCGCGCTACCTCGTGATTGCCCGGGGCGAGTACTACGTTGTGTCGTTCAGGGAGGACCTGCGGGCGCTCCTGCGCTTCCTCCTCGGGCTGGCGCCCGGCGCGCCGGTGGGGGCCGGCCCCTGCTAGCCCCCGCGCCTTTTCGGGGCCCTGTGGCAGGGGTCTGGGGCAGGAGTTCTCGTTGCAGGGGCAGTTGCCCCTACGACGGAGACCCCTATTCCAGGGCCCTACTCTAGGGGCCTGGAATAGGGGCCCTCGTCACAGGGGTGGTCACCCCTGCGATGAGAACCCCCGCTCCAGGCCCCTAGAGCGGAGACCTGAAAAGGCGCGGGGAGGCAGCCGCCGCGCCGGTTCGCAGTCCGGCCGCGCGTGCGCGCCCGCATGGGGAGCGCCGTTAAGGGCCACCGCCACGTGCCAGCGCT
>JAJHRB010000084.1 GCA_020833025.1 Thermoproteaceae archaeon
CACTTGCAACGCGCTGGGGGCGAAACCCTGCTGGCCCCTCTTCCCGAGCCCCGCCCCCAGCGCGAACTCCCTCCCCCTGCCGGCGTAGTGGTTGAAGCGGCCGCCCCTCAACTGCGGTGCGCGACTCGCCGCCGGACGTTTGGCGAGCCTGCTACCCATGCTGGCGCCGCAGAATTCCGTACGCTTATGACATGAAGACCTCCTTCAAGGCTGATAGGAGGGCCTCGCACGCCCTTCTCTCGGTCTCTCCGTCCGGGGCCAGGCGCCCGGCTGCCGCGCCCAGCGCCTCCGCCTGCACGACGTGAAGCCTGCCCCCGGCCCTCCTGAAGACCACGAGGTGCATTCCCCGCAGTCTCGAGGTGGTGATGCCCCCGGGGGTTTCGCCAGGCACCCAGTACACTGCCGCGGGGTGGAGGCCGCAGTCCCTGAAGGGCTCCAGGACCGCTGCCCAGCGCCCCCTCGAGAGAGCGTTGAACATCAAAACGACGCGGGAGCGCTCGCCGACAATTTCCGAGACCCTCCTGACCACGAGCCCCCACCTCTCCCGGAACTCGCCTCTTCCCAGGGACAGCTCTCTCTTCTCGATAAGTCTCGGGCTCCGGGACCAGTCTGGGCCGTCGAGCCCCCCGGCCGCCTTGAGGGCGTAGAGGTGCGGGAGACCGAGCGACGCGTAGCTCTTGACCTTGCCGTACGGCGGGTCAAGCACCACAAGGTCTGCGCGCGGCGGGAGGGGGGCCTCCAGGGCGTCTCCCACGAGAGCAGCGGCGGGAGCGCCGCTGGGGCCCCCCATCCGCTCGACGTAGGATGCCGCCCTCAGCTGGGCCCTCAGCGCTGACGCCAGGGTGCCCCTCGCGAGGGGGCGGAGGCCGTCCGAGGCGAGGGGGTTCGTGACTGCGGTGTACTCGGGGACCCAGAGGGCCTTGACCCCGCCAGCCGGCGTGCACTCGCCGAGGGGCGGGTACCACTTTGCGAGCAGGCAGCAGCACCTGGCCGCCTCGCTGGCCGCGGCGAGCAGGAGGAGTCTCTCGTCGTCTCTCCTGGCCAGCTCCCTCGCGGCCTCTGCGTAGGCGAGGAGTGCGGCCAGCTGGTGAGGGGCGAACAGCTCGGACGCCCTCCGGATGCCGGCCACTCTCAGCCTGCAGGACTCGTGCACCTCGTCCAGCTCCCCGAGAGTCTCGTCCAGCTCTCTCGAGAGCTCGCGCGCTGCCCGCGCGGTGCTGCTAAGCCACGCCGCCAGAGTGCCCGGCCGCGCCGCGCTCCGGTACTCCCTCCTCCACCTCCCGCCCTCCCGCCGCCTCAGCTCCACGGCAAAGGCCCTCCAGCCCGGGGCGACCTCGGGCGCGCTGGAGGGCACCGCGGCCATAGGCCTGCTCGTCAGCTCCACCTCGCTGCCGCAGAGCGGGCACGCGGCCGCCACGGTACCAGCTGGGGTCTCGAACACGGCAAAGCAGCGGGGGCAGAGCGCAACCCGCCTTCCCCCAAGTCTTGACAGCCACGTGGGGGCCCGGCCCCTGGTCACCAGGATATAGGTCACGATCCCGCCGTCGAGCTCCCAGAGGAAGCCCGCCCTCTCCCTTGCCGCGCGGAGCACGCACGCGGAGAGCTCGCCGAACCTCTCCGGCAGGCCCCGCGATGCGATGAGGAGGCTGGCCCTGGCCGCCACGACTGCCGCGGGGTTTACGTCGAGACCGCAGACGTTGAACCCGGCCAGGGCCGCCTCGGCCAGCCCGGTGCCCCCGCCGGCGAGGGGCTCGAAGAAGGTCCTGCCGCGGGCTCTCTCCCGCATGACGGCTGGCCGGTCCAGCGCCTCTAGCACCTCCTCCTCCCTCTCGAAGAGGTAGGACGCGAGAACCAGCCGGTAGACGGCCGCAAACCTCCTGGACCACCACTTGTGGACCATGTGTATCGGGAGCCTTCTCGCCTTCTCCCTCTCCGCCCGCAGCGCGGCCTCCCTGACCAGGTGGGCGGGAATTGCGTCAAGTAACATAGTCTAGGCGGTGCGTATCTATTTCGGCTAGTGTTAAATTAAATAATCCATGTTATATTGCAGGGCATATTCCTTCTGCGTTACAAAAGATACCCTCCAGGGGCCGCTCAACATATTCAGTACTCTCCAGGGATTAGCCACTCCACAGGCCGAGGGGCTCTTGCTGCTTATTAACCCCAAAAGCTTTAAGTACTCCTTACCTCCATAGGAGGCAGCCTCTTGAAGCCTCTTCAAAATTTTTGAAACCTCATCGAGTGTATTCTTGACGCTTTTACTTTCAGTAACGAGCGCCATTATAGGCGGGGCGAGAAGCCTATAGGTGCTGTCCTCCCGCTCGATGAATTTCTCGATAAATTCCCTGCTCGCACTGCCAAGTGTAAGCTCATCCACTGCCAGATAAGCGCCCTGTCCTCTTAACTCAGAAATCTTACTGCTTATTGCGCGGACGAACGCGTTTACCTTTTCCACGCTAGTCTCTATCGCATAGCAATACGTTTTTCTCTGTGCGCTAATTAGAGTACACTTAGGTCCTCCATTTATGGCCATGGCCTCGACCTCCGGAAGGAACGGCATTTCTTGAATCGCAAGAAAGTATCCCCGCCTCTGGGGCTCGAGCACGGGCGATCCCTCCTCAAATACTAGTATTCCCAGAAAGTGTACAATTGACCCCTCAGAGAGCCCCTCACTAAGATTTCTCGGAATGAATACTTTTAATGGAACTAAGTCTACTTCATTTAAGGAATCCTTATATGTAAGTGCCTTGCTGTAAACGAAGAAGCCTTCGAGCCTGTTTCCCAGAACTGGAAATTTCTTTTTCTTAAACTTTCCCAGAACTACTGTCAGGGAGCAAGGCGAAAGATATACCTTCCCTAACCCCCCTAATAGTTTATGTGCTATGAGCGAAAGCGGGGATGGAAAAATCGAGCACTCTTTTGAAAATGGCCGGATTAAGGCTAGGAGCAGGGGCATAACTACCTGGAGAGTTGAAGCGTCAACATTTGATAGCTTACCCATAGTGACGAACGAACCCTCTAGCTCCAACCTGCTCTTCTCCCTCCTTCTCTGAAGTTTTTCTAGTAGTAGCGACATATTTCCACTAACCTTTCCGATCTTTCCTGAAAACCTGACGGCCCTGATGGAGAAAAGCTCTGGAAACATGAGGATGAAGTGATCGTAGTGACTGACGTATTCCTTTATACTAAAGCCCTTTACACTTAAAGCTTTATGTTTTAGTAACAAGACGAAACCGGGAACAATCTGCAACCCCAACAGGGGCTTCTGCTGCGACACGTACCGCTCGTATTCTTCATCTAACTCCTTCACGTAGTTCAACAGGCTAGAGATTTCAGCTTTCTCCATAACATTCAACGAGGTCGCTCTTCAGCTCCTGCCTCACGATACTCTCAGCTTCCTCCGGTTTCAGCCGCACAAGGGAGAACTCGTTGATGGAAGACAGGCGGCTTAAGTTCTGAGTAGTTCTGACGTAAACCCTCCCGTCAATAATGTAGAATTTGTCGTGTCTCGGGGTCTTTGTGATGCAAACCTTTATGCCGTGTTTCTTGAGCTGTTCCCCGAATCTCTCGGCAAATTCCTTACGCGTGACAAGAGTCACCTTCACGCCTCTTTGTGCGAGTTCTGTGAGTATTTTCACTCCCTTTTTGTCTAAATACGGCGAGAGAGCAAAGAGCCCCTCTTTGGCCTGATAGAAGATAGCTGGGCCCAGTATGTTGCCTCTGCCCTTAATAGCCGCTTTTCCCGTGAGCACTCTCAGGATCCATGCCGTTAGGTTACGCGACAGCATGATATTCTGGACGAGTGGCGCTGTACAGCCGTGGTCTAGCATCACGCAGGCCGTGCAACCGTCGATGCATGTGTTAATGCCAGAGACTATAACGGCATCTGTTAGTCTCTCCCTAAACTCTCTGACGCTCAACTGAAGCTCTCTAGCAATCTCGACATCCTGTCTGCTGATAACAATATGGTTAAGGAATGTAGCAACGTCTAGTATTATATCGTTGTTGACCAAGTTCATGTACTTATCCCTCAGCTTGTCAACTATTTTACCCACTTTGGGGTCTATTACCACTCTTTGCGTCCCTGTTGTGTAATAATTTTGTATTTCTTTTTCGTGATCCTCTAAAGATTTTATGACATTATCAATAAACTCCTCTACCACCCTGTCTATTGAGCCGAACTTTGCTTCGGCATGCTTTACTATG
>JAJHRB010000085.1 GCA_020833025.1 Thermoproteaceae archaeon
CTGCCCCCCAACGCGCTCCAGCTCCTGGCCGTCAAGCGCGACTATCCGCGCCGCGCCCTCGAGGTGTTCTGCCAGCGGCTGGCCGCACCACGCGAGCGCCCCCTCACTCATAGTCGGCCCTGAATCCCTGCCTCTCGACGTAGGCGCCCTCCCTGGCCAGGAGCCCCAGCACCGCGACGCGCTCCTTCTCCCCGCCGACCGTCGCCGCCACCTTCGACTCGAGCCTGAGGACCTGCCGGCACGAGCGCTCGGGCCTCTCGGGGTCCAGCCTCAGCTCGACGCTGCATATGTAGACGTCGCCCCCGCCCGCGGGCTCGCAGACGTCGCTTCTGGCGCCGCCGCGCACGGCAACGCGCGCCCTCCCGCCCTCCCACTCCAGGACTATCCTGTAGAGGGGCTCCCCGTCCCGCCGCCTGAGCAAGTAGTCGAGGCTCAGCATGACGAGGCACTGCCTCACGCCGCCCTCCTCCTGGCGCTCCGAGGACGCTGCTCCCTCCAGGCACTTCCGGGAGACTATCACAGGAACCGCCGCGGCGTCCCTGACGAAGCCGCAGAAGCGCTCGAGATACCTCTCCGCGTCCTTCCTGTGCATTATCGCGAGGGAGTTGAGAGCAGTTAGCGCCACCAGGAGACTCTCGTCAAGGGCCTCGCCCGAGTACACCGCGCTGCCGTACCTCTCCAGCAGCCCGGCGTAGCTCCTCCCGCCTTCCGGGCATGGATCGCGCCAGTCAACGTCGAGCGCCCCGTCCGGGCCAGCGCGCTCTCTCAGCAGTCTCAGCGTCGTCTCGACCTCGGCCTTGCCGTAAACGCGCATCGCGCCCTCCAGCGCATTGCCGTCTGACACTATGTACACCTCGGCCTCTTCCGCCTTTTTCCTCGCGGCGCGGCCGGCGCGCTGTATTAAGCTGGGCAACGGCGCGATGTCGGTCACGAGGAGCTCTGCGTCTAGGTCAACGCCGGCCTCGACGACTTGTGTCGCCACGACGATGCCGCCGCGCCTCTGCAGCTCCTCCAGCCTCTCGACTGCCGCCGCCCTGTCGCCCAGCGAGAGCCTGCCGTGTAGCAGCGCGACGTTCTTCCCGCCGAAGCGCTCCCTCAGCCTCAGGTACGCGCTGACTGCCCTCCTGACTGTGTTAAACACGAAGAGCCTGAGCCCTTTGTACCCTTCCGCGAGGCTTGCGTAATTGACCTTTTCCTCGCTCGCGAGCCTGGCGTTTACCGTGCCTCTCGGCTTGTAGTCGTGCGCCACCTCCTCGCCCTCTGCCGGCCTGTACTTGCAGCCCTCGGCAAGCGCTGTGACCACGCGCGCGTGGGGGGCCACCAGCTTGACCAGGCTGCTGGGTACCGTCGCTGTCATTATCACCGCGGGCACCCCGAGGTCGGCCAGCGACGTCACGACTGCCCTCAGTGCCGTCAGCTCCTTGACGTCCTTTTCCCTCTCCTCGCTACCCGGCTCTGCCAGCAGGTGGGCCTCGTCGAGAATGACGATAGACCTCATTATCGCGGCCCTCGCGGCCTCGTACGGCGCCGTTCTTGACGTCAGCGGCGTCACCTTGTAGAGATTGAGGGCGAGGCTGTCAAACGTCGTGTACACGAGCGCGGAGTGAATGAACAGCGGGTCCCTGAAGTCCGCGTCGATGCTCCACGCCTGGTACCCCGCCCACCTCTCGCCATACTTGCGCTCGAGGCGCCGCTCCAGGTCCCTCAGCGGGTACTCCCGCGCCCGCTCCGGCCTGACTCCCACGAGCGCCGCAAGGGCCCTCTTGTAGAGGTCCTCGACAATTGACGCCATGGGCAGCGCGTGGACGACCTTCGAGACCCCGCCGAGCCTCTCCCACCCGCCGTCCCTATACACGTCGTAGACAGCGCGGCCCAGCGCCGCGCTCGCGAGAGACTTCCCGTAGCCCGTCGGCGCCCTGAGGACGATCTGACGCGGCTCCCCCTCTGAGACGGCCTTGTCTAATAGCTCGACCGCCCTCTCCACCGCCTCGCGCCTCTCCAGGCCCAAATCGCCGAGAGCCCTTAGGAACAGCTCCGAGATCACCCTTGAGATTCTGCTCACCATACAAGCCCGCCGACCACCCTCTCGACGCCGCCGGCAATGTCGCGCGACAGCCTAAGCAGCGAGCTCAGGGCCTCGTAGGCGCGCTCGAGATCTCCCGTGTCGGCGTAGAAATAGACTTTAGCCGCTATAGTGCCCGCTCGCGCAACGTCGTCGCATTCTTTTTCTTTTCCCTCTCTTTCTCTAGGCCACCCGCGCCTCTCGCAGTTACACCACTGCCTGGCGAGACCATATAGTGCCTCTCTATGCCGGCTTAGCACTCGCAGGATCTTAAGAGAGCGCCTCCCTCCGAAGGCTTTCATGTCGATTACGAGCTCTTTTGAGTTGTCGCGATCTACCTCCTTCCCGCCAGTGTACGCCACGTCCACGAGCCTGAATACAGCAGGCTTGCCCACTAGCGACATCACTAAGAGTCTTGTGAGGGGTTCTGGTGGCTCGCAGATTCCGAGTTCTCCGAGCATGCGCGTGAGACCGCCGATTATGTCCGCAGTATGGATGCTGTATTCTACAAAAGAAAGTGGAATCAGAAAGCGGATTACGTGCGTCTTCCCTCTCCAGCCTTCTGTCACGTACGTCGCTGCAGCGCCCAGCGCTAACGCCCCCAAGACAAGACATGTGGGGCGTACATAGCGCCTAAGGCCGCTTCTGACTATTGTCTTCTTTCTTCTTTTCTCCCTTGTTTCCTCAGCGTCGAACTGTTCGGCAGGCCATGCCCTTATGCCTTCCATGAATTCTACTGATTCTAACAGCGGTGGCGGCAATTTGATGAAGTCGTCATCAGAGATGCCGTAACCCCATTTGATAATTAGGCAATTACCCTTAACTTTATCGCTTATAATGTTCTCTTTGTTCTCCTTAACCGTCGAGAGATGGCGTAGCACTTCAATGGGCCGCTCTGCCGCATACGCAGCGAGCTCCTGAATATGCTGGCGGTCTCGAGCATACTGGCTACACTTTCTAGGCGCATCACTCCTTGTACTCCAACCTAGAAATTCTCTCAAATTTTCGCTTCTCAAAATTTCATTTGCCTTCTTCGAGAATGCGCGCAACTTCTCGCCGAATCGATCCACATCAACGACCTCAAACTCGTATGTCGGTTCAGCGTCTCCCGCCCCTATACTGACATCGCCAATCGTAAGTCTAAATAATGAAGCCGCCAGATCCACTGCAAGCATGTTGAGGCGCGGTAACCTGACCGTGGCGCTCATTGCCTACCGCGCCGGAAGCCTTGAAGTCTTGCCCCAGATTTTTACAACGGCTAGCTGATCAAGCTCGCAGCCCTCTATCAATTTGCTGGAAACGTCCTCAAGTATCTCTTTGCGCTCTTCTATCAATTCCTCGTCGACTAGGGCAAAGCGGAACTCTTCCGTCTGGTCGACAAGCTGGGACGCTTTAGTGCCGTAAGTCAGCAGCAGAACGCGGGCCACGCCCTTACACGTTCCTGCCTCCAGCCTGTGCGTCGCGGCGTATATGGACGCGTCGTTATAATCCCGTGACAGTAGATTGCGCATTTTTGCCATGTCAAGCCCCTCGAAGGCATCGTCAATGTACACAATGGGGGCGACAGAGACGCCGCGCTCCCCAGCCAGCCTTGAGAGTTTGGAGGCGGCTTCATATGTGACCTTGAATAGCGCGTAAGACATCTCGCCGCGGCTTATGACAGTGCGGAAGTACGGCCTTCCGTCGATCCTCTCGCCCTCAATCTCAAGCTCCGGGCGCTCCGACACCTCCAGCGCGCGCACGTAGCACGGCATGTAGGTGTGGCCCGCGTCCTCGTACACTACCGGCGGTACCAGCATAGCCGTCGCGAGGCACACCTCTGGCGGCACCTCTCCGGGCTCTGCCGTCACGACCCTGAGCAAGCCCGCGCTGTGGAGCTCGTGCAGCGCGAATGTAACGCGCCACTTGACCCTATCCGGCACCGAGATTACGTTCAGCAGCGCGTAAACCACGTGCCTGCGGAGCTCGTCGCTGCGGGCGACGTCCTCCGGCACCGCCACCTCGCTTTTCACGCCGCCGCTGACTCTCGCCTCAATACATGCCTCGCGCCTCAACTCCGAGATCTCGACATCGCTGAAACAAGCCGTGAAGTTCACGTCAA
>JAJHRB010000086.1 GCA_020833025.1 Thermoproteaceae archaeon
TCGCGCAGCTCCTCACGCTGATGGACGGGCTTCACGAGAGGGGGCAGGTCGTTGTCATCGGGGCGACGAACAGGCCCGACGCGCTTGACCCCGCGCTGAGGAGGCCGGGGAGGTTCGACAGGGAGATCCACATACCCATGCCGGACAAGAGAGCGCGGCGCGAAATACTCGCAGTGCACACCAGAAACATGCCGCTGTGCACTAAAGCCGATATAGAGAGCGGCGTCTGCAGTCCGGGCGACGAGGTAGATATAGACAGGATGGCCGAGATTACTCACGGCTACACGGGCGCGGACCTAGCCGCGCTGGCGAGGGAGGCGGCAATGTCAGCGCTGAGGAAGGCAATAAACAGAGGCTCTATTAACGTCGACCAGGATAAAATACCGCCAGAAGTCCTAAGCAGGCTGAAAGTGGGCATGCAGGACTTCCTGGAGGCTATGAAGTACATCCACCCAACAGTTCTGCGCGAGGTAATAGTTGAGGTGCCGGAGGTGCACTGGGATGACATAGGGGGCTACGACAGCATAAAGCAAGAGCTGAGGGAGATAGTAGAGTGGCCGATGAAGTACAAGCAGTACTTCGAGGAGCTCGGCGTGGAGCCCCCCCGTGGCATCCTCCTCTTCGGCCCGCCGGGAACAGGCAAGACCCTCCTCGCGAAGGCCGTGGCGACGGAATCGGGCGCGAACTTCATAGCGATAAGGGGGCCCGAGATCCTGTCGAAGTGGGTCGGCGAGTCTGAGAAGGCAATACGCGAGATATTCAAGAAGGCGAGGATGGCCGCGCCGTGCGTCGTGTTCTTCGACGAGGTAGACGCGATAGCGCCGGCGAGGGGCTCGAGGTACGGGGACTCTGGCGTTATGGACAGAATCGTGAACCAGCTGCTGGCTGAGATGGACGGGATAGGCACTCTGAGGAACGTCGTTGTCATAGCCGCGACGAACAGGCCGGACATTCTCGACCCGGCGCTGTTGAGGCCCGGCAGGTTCGACAGGCTGATCTACGTCCCGCCGCCGGACTACAGGGCGAGGCTGGAGATCTTCAGAGTGCACGCCAGAAAGCTCAAGCTGATGGACGATGTAAATCTGGAGGAGCTGGCCAGAAGGACGGAGGGGTACACGGGGGCAGACATTGCCGCGGTGGTGAGAGAGGCCGCCATGCTCGCGCTGAGGGAGACAGTGAGGGAGAGGGCCTCTAGCGTAAAGCCGGTCTCTATGAGGTACTTCGAGGAGGCCCTGAAGAGAGTGCCGCCGTCGCTGACGCAAGAGGATATAAGGCGCTACGAGAGTATAGCGAGAACGCTCAAGCGGGCTACCGTTGGCCTCTAGCGGCCGGGGCCGGGAGCCGCCCGCCGCCGCGAGTATAAAACTTAAATAGTGCCTGCGTGAGAGCCCTCATGCCCTCATTCTTCGAGGAGTTCGACAGATTTCTACGCAGGTGGCAGAAGTTCTTTGAGGAGTTCGAGAGACAGATAGAAGAGGACGTAAGGAGGATGATGTCAGTTGCCGCAGAGCCCGAGAGCAGAAGGCGCCGTTACTATTACTACGGCTTTGAGATAACAATCGGGCCTGACGGGAGGCCCGTGGTAAGGGAGTTCGGCAATATAAGGAGAAGGCCCGACGTCGAGAGGATAGAAGTCGTTGACGAGATAGACCCGCTGGCAGACGTAGTCGAGGAGGACGACAAGGTGAAGGTCGTGCTGGACATGCCGGGAGTGGACAAGGATGAGATCAAGATCTACGTGAGCGAGGACGGGCGCACGCTGACCGTAGATGCAAGGGGCAAGGACAGGAAGTACCACAAGGAGGTCAGGCTGCCGGCTGCCGTCGACCCGCAGAAGGCCAAGGCGACCTACAGAAACGGCGTGCTGACAGTAGAGCTCGAGAAGGTTGAGAAAAAGAGGCGGGGGTTTGAAATAAAGATCGAGTAGCGTCACTCGAGAGCCCTCAGCAGCTCCTCGATTTTCTGCCTCAGCTCGGCGAGCTTCTTCTCGCACTCCCCAAGCTTCACGTGAGGCACAAACCACTCAATCCTGGGCTCCCCGAAGACAAGCCTGCCGTCCTCCACTACCGCCTCGACCGCTACGCGAATTATGTCGAGCTTCCCTATTCCCATTGCGACCATTCTCTCGTAGACCTTCCTGTTGAGCTCCGCGACGGCCTTGAGGATCTCGTCCCGCGGCACGACCCCGCCGAACACGGCAAATGCCGTCCTCCGCAGCTTGTCTGCAAACCTAGCCGCGATTATAATGCCGGTCCTCAGCTCGTACCTGTTCGGCGCCTTGAGTACAGGCCCGCCGTATAGCTCTATGTTCTCCTGCGCCTTCTCCAGGTCTCGCTGTATGTTCTCCTCGGGCCTCCACGCGGCCATGGCATAATTTACGCGGACGTATTTCAAAGACTACTCCGATCCCGCGCCCGGCCAGCATGGCTGCGGCCCTGGCGCGGCTGCTCCGGAGGGCAAAATAAACCCCGCGCCCGGCCTGCACGTGGACCTGATAGTCAAGACGAGGAGGGGTCTCGAGAGGATCGTGGCGTCGCAACTCAAGGAGCTACTCGGCGAGCGCGCGGGAGTCACGCCGTCTCCCTGGGGCTACCTCGGCATAGTCACGGTCAGCGGGATAGGCCCCGACAAGTGGGGGGCAGCCAGGCTGGTGGCGGAGAGGGTGCCCGAGGCAGACAGAGTGCTTATCGTCGAGAGCGTCGTGAGGGCGGACCCGGCAGAGATAGAGAGAGCTGCCGTCGAGGTGGCAAAGCAGCACATAAAGAGCGGGGACACGTTTGCCATCAGGACGACGAGGCGCGGCACTCACAGCTTCACCTCTATCGACGTCAACGTGAGAGTGGGGGCTGCCGTCAAGGAGGCGACGGGCGCCGAGGTCGACCTCGAGGAGCCTGCAAAGCCGCTGTACATTGAGATCTTTCAGGACGTCGCCGCCGTGTGCGTCCCTGCGACTGACGAGTACAGAAAGATGCGGCGTGACAAGCCCCTGACGCTCCAGGCACTGAGGAGGGTCGCGGTCGGGCAGTTCGTCTACGAGGGGGACGAGGACGCCGTCCGCAAGATGGGCGAGAGAATAGGGAGGGCCGTGCAGACGTTCGAGATCGGCGAGCTTACAATCCTGCTCCACAAGCCCGTCCAGGGCAGGACCCTGGGGGCCTTCTTAGAGGCTGTGGAGTCCGGCATTGAGAGCAGGTACCAGATTCAAGCCAGGAGCTACGGGAGGCCCGTGTGGAGGGTCCCCGTCTACGTCTACGAGCTGTACCAGTACGTGAGGGACAGGGCCGGCGAGCCGATAATAGTCACGGACCCCAAGGGCGAGTACATCACTCGCGTCAAGGACAAGCTCGCAGAGCTGTTCAGGCACGACAGGGTTAACGTGCTGATCGGCTCGAGAGAGGGCGTGCCGATAGGGGTCTTCCGCTTCGCCTCGCTGGTAGTGGACCTCGTGCCCGAGGTCACCATAGCCACGGACTTCGTCGTGCCGTCGCTCGCAATAGCGCTGGTAAGCGCGCTCGAGGAGGCCGGAGCCCTGCCGAGATACGCCGGCAAGCGGAAGAGGCCTCGCCCCTCCTGATCTGCTCGTTTCCCCTCTCAATCCTTCTTGAGATTTGACCCTGGCCGCGGAGCTCCTCCGGCGCGGCCTCAGGGTGCACTACGGTTTGTTTCAACCCTTCTTGTTGAGATTCGACATCCAGGGCGCCGGCGGTGCCCAGAAGTATCTGCGGCGCGTGGAGTTTCAACCCTTCTTGAGATTCTACCGCCAGCGCTGCCAGAGCTCGCAGAGTTTGAGGGTCTGTTTCAACCCTTCTTGAGATTCTACCGCTCACGCGAACCGCCTTCCGGCACTTTTAAGCTTTTCGCTTCTCGCGTGATCTCTCGGCGCTCGCCGTGAGGCCCCGCTTTACATTCATCTATCGCGGCGCTGGGTCGCGCCGTGACGCCATTTTTCGGCACGCCGCGAGAATAGCGCCGTGAGGCCCGGCGCCTCTGCGCGCCGTTCTTCGCGGCGGCGAGAGAGCAGGACGGCACGCCGCAAGTAAATAAATACCGGCCTCGCCGCCGGCGTGGCGCTCTGGCACGTCGCGATTACAATAGCGGGGCTCGACTCCGGGGGCGGCGCCGGGATAAGCGCAGACCTGAAGACCTTTGCCGCGA
>JAJHRB010000087.1 GCA_020833025.1 Thermoproteaceae archaeon
CGGCCGGCCCCTCGTCCTGCTGATAGACGAGACGCTGAACTTCCTCAAGAACCTAAACGCCGAGCAGCGGGAAAAGACGCGGCTCTTCATCCAGAGCCTGACCAAGGCCCTGGCCCAGCTGAGGCGATCCTACATGGCGATGACGCTGCTGGACACGGAGGAGGCGAGAGAAATCGCCGAGAGCCTCAGGGCTGTCGTACAGAGGGTCTCGCGGAACGAGTCAATGATAACCCCCCAGGAGCTGCCAGCAGTCATACGGCGCGCCCTGCTCGGCGACGTGCTCAACCCGCACGAGGAGGCGAGGAGACTTCACAGGAGGTACGAAGAGAGCAGGCAGGTGTTCGGGAAGATATACACCCCGGAGACGCTGGCAGATCGCTACCCGATACACCCGGCCACCATCGCGCTGCTCTCCAAACTTGCAGAGATCGGGGCGATACAGGCCACGAGAGACATACTCAGGGTGCTCGCGTGGACGCTCCACGACCTCTACCGGCAGGGCAGGACCACGGCGTTCGTGCTGCCCGGCGACATACCGATAGAGAGAGATGAGGTCCGCCACCTGGTGTTCAGAGACGCGCAGCTCCGCCTGGCCGTGGAGCAAGACCTCAGCGACATCCAAATGCTGGAGAGGCTGCTCGGCGAAAACTCGGAGTGCGGCAAGCTGGTCAGGCGGATCTACAGGGCCGTGGCCCTGGCCACAGTCGCCTACGGCTACGTAAGCGAGAGGGACGTGGCCACCTACGTCTACTCGCCGGACCTCTCCGTGTCCCCCCTCGTGGTGCCCGCCTGCATAAGGGAGCACATGATTGGATACGTAACGCACCTGCACGGCTTCACCAGAGAGGACACGCCGCACTACGCCGTGAAGAGCAAGGCCTTCTGGAGAGCCGTCCTGAGGAGAAGGGTGGAGGAGCTGAAGCAGGAGGGCGTCGAGGAGAGAGTCCTGGAGGACATAAGGAGGAGAATAGCCGCGCGCGCGAGGCGGCTGCAGATCAAGGCTTACGTCTGGGAGGTGCCAAGAGACGAGCCGGGCCTCGCGCTCGTGCTTGCAAGCATAAGAAAGGAGGACCCGGCAGGCGACCCCGCGAGAATAATTGAGAGGCGGGACGACGGGAGGCCGAGGGTGTACCGGGGCGCCGTGATAGTGGCGGTGCCGGACGAGAAATCAGCAGAGCGGGCAGTGAGACTGGCCCTGGAGCTGAGGGCCGTGAGGGAAATCCGAGACAGGGCAAGGGAGTACGGTCTCGACGAGCAGGACGTTGCGGAGATCAAGAGGTACGAGGAGCAGATAAGCGAGCTGCTGGACAGAACGATAACGAGGGAGCTGTACACGCTCCTCGTGTACGCCAAGGGCGAGGGCGATTACACCCGCATACTGTTCACCCTGGACCTCTTGCAAGAGGATATCGAGAAGAAGTTGAAAGAAACGCTGAGACTCGACGGCAAGCTCGCGGAGAGGATACCGCCTGGCGCCCTCCGCGAAATCGTGGAAAGCATGTACAAGAACAGGGGCAGCTGGCCCACCTTCAGGGAGCTGGTGGAGTACTTCGGAGGAAAACTGGCGGACGCGCCCGTCCTCGCAAACCCGAGGAGAGATCTCGCCGCATCTATCAGAGAGGGAAACTTCGCGGTAATTAGAGGAGGCACGGCGCTGAGAGAATACGCAACAATAGAAGACGACGACCAAATCGCCCTGCCAGAAGCGGCCCCGCCGCCTCCCGCCCCCGAAACCCCGCCCGCCACCGCTACCGCCCCTCACGCGGCGGCCACGACGCAGGCGCCGAAGAGAGTTCACGCAGCTGGGGCAACGCTCCGGGATCTCGTAGAGAAGTTACAACAGTTTGGCAGGGCCAGGGTAACGGTCAGGCACGTCGCAGAGAGAGACGCAGTGGAGGGAGCCGCCGCCCTCTTCAAGACCCTTACTGAAAGGCTGAGGGGCTTCGTTAAAACAGCAAAAATAGTCGTGGAGGCAACAGCAGAGGGGGGCGTCAGAGTAGCCAAGGTCGAAGCTGAGAGCACCACCAACAAGACCGTAGACGCTGTAAGAGAGATTGCGTCATCCGCTATAGACAAGCTGTCCAGAATGGCGAATGTTGCCCTCCACTACACTCTCGTGCTTGAGGGAGACGGCAAGAAAATGACGCAGATGCTCGACACTCCCATCGTCCTCGAGAGATTCAAAAAAGTGGCCTTTGACGCGACGCTAGAAGAAGGCGTCTAGCCTGGCATCCCGCCCCGTCCTCTCTCCCCCCGCGGCGGGGCACCTGGCGGCGATCACGCCGAGCAGCTCCCGCTCCCTGTTCTCGGCAACCTGTCTCAGCTGCTCCACGTACTTGCACACCACAGGCCCCAGCCTGAACCCGAACTCCTCGAGCCTCTTCACTGCCTGCTCGGGCCCGCCAGAGGCGGCGGCTCTCAGCGCGGCGGCAAGCGCGTCCACAAGCCTGCCCCTCACGGCGCTCCTGATGTCCAGAAGCGGCAGCACGGGAAAGACCGGCTCGCCCTTGAACTCCCTCCGCCTCCCGCAGTACGCCCTTATGAACTCGTCGTGGCTGAAGCCGAGGCCAGCCGCAAGCCTCCTCAAGTCGTCGTAGGAGGGCTCGCCGTACACGCCCCTCGCGATTAGGTACGCGAGCGACACGCCGTCCACCTCGCCGCCCAGCACGTTGCGGGAGAATGCGAGGGCCGCGGCCCTCTCCACGAGATGCTCCAGCCTGTCCAGGGGGTAGGGCTGGCCTTCCGGCGTGTACAGCGGCCAGCACCTGCTCACCACCTTAAACGCGGCGCTGCTGGCCGCCATCAGCGCGTCCACGAGCGAGAGCCCAAGCCTCGAGTACACCTCTGCGAAGGCGCTGGCCGCCTCCCTCATAACCTCCTCCGTGAGGCCGGGCCTGACAACGCAGCCGCTCTCCCGCCTGGGCCTGAACACCACCACCATGTTGGAGCGGACGGCAGCCTTGCCCACCAGGTGCAGGCTGCGGGGCATCTCCGAGGCAAAGCTCCACAGCACAGTCACCGTGAACCCGGCGTCGAAGGCGCTCCTGAACATGGCCCTGAGCCCCTCAAAGCTCCTGTGGCCGTACACCACCACCAGCAGCCCGTCCTCCTTGAGGACGTACCGCAGGTTCTCAAACACGGCCCTGAGCCTGCGCTCGAAACACTCCCTATCGCAGCCCCGCGTCCTGTTCACCACAATCTCCCTCTCCTTGGGCGCCAGCTCGCCGGAAAACGCCTCCGGGTACAGATCCCCTATAGAGAGGCGCATCCACACGTAGAAGTAGTCGCTGAGCTCCCCGTACTGCACGTTGTCATAGTAGGGCGGGTCCGTCACCACGAGGTCGAAGGTGCCAAGGCCGGCGTACAGCGAGGGGTCCGAGGCATCTCCGAGCAGCACCCTCACGGACTGGCCCCTCTCCCTGGCCTTCCCCAGCAGCTCCACGATCCTGCGCACCGCATTAACGACCCCAGTATCGCTAAAGAGAGCCCAGTCCAATCCTGTTTCTTCAGTAATCATGTCACCCTCGCCGAAGTCCTGACCCACTTGGAGGTCATGACGATCAAAGGTATGAGCTATCACACCTTTATACGTATGCCACTGGGTCAGCGCAGAGTTGTAGTCGAGCAGCTTTCCGTGCGCGAGCGCGAGGTACGTGACCACCGCCTTTGCGTACTCGGGGTCGCCCGTCTCCTGGAGGATCCTGGCGTAGGCCTCGCGTATCAGCTGTACAATGGTGGCGTGGACGAGAAGCTGTCGTGCGTTAAAGAGCTTGTAGAAGCGGTCAAGCCCCCGGCGCAGCAGCTCTCTTGTCTTGTCGCCCTCTGGGATTTTTTGGTCTGGGATGTATTTTCCGAGCCATTGGTAGAAGTTTCGCCTCAAGTCCTCTACGGCCCGCTGATATGCCTGCACCATCTCGGGCGTGGGCTCTACGTACTTCCCGTTTTCCAGCTTGACTGCGGCCAGCACAGCGGGCTGATACCCGATTTCCCCTTTGTCCCAAGCCTCCATGGCCTTGGCGTGTATCCTGGCCAGCTCCTCTGGGGTTATTATGTGGCCCTTGGGGCATCTAAGCCCCCGCTCATAAGTCCTCTCCCCCTCGCCCCTTA
>JAJHRB010000028.1 GCA_020833025.1 Thermoproteaceae archaeon
CGACACGTCCAGCAGGAATGCAGTCGTCGCCGTCGCGCCGGGCGGCATATCGCCGAGCACGCGGACCGACGCCGACATGGCGTACGCTATGTTAGAGGCGTGGGGCTCGAACACTTGCGATGGCGTTGCGATCACTCTCACGCCCTTGGCCTCCGCAGGCCCCGTGTTTGTCACCTCCAGTACGAGCGTGGCGGTCGACCCGGGCACGGCGTTGTAAACCCTGTGCCTGACAGCGAACACATTCTTCTTGCGCACCTCGAGGGGCCCCGCTGCCGTGCGCTCCACGCCCCCCGATCTAACGGCAGCCACAACGACGTAGTTGCCGGGGCGGAGCCCCGACGTGTCGAGGTAGAATGTCAGCGTGACGGGCGTGCCGGGCGGCAGGAAGTCCACCGTGTAGCTGTTCCTCCCCATCGTGGCGTTCAGCAGCACAACGGTGACGTTCCGCGCGACTGCAGGGCCCGTGTTGAGTACCTGCACCTGCACCTGCGCCGCGTACACGCCCTCGAGGAGTCTCGGCGGTATCACGATGACGTTCTGGATGACAACGTGCGGGTTGTCGACCGTCAGGTAGAACGTCCTGTTGTAACCGCCCACGGACACTGTCACCGGGTACCTCCCGGGGGCGGCGCCGTCGGGCACGCGCAGGACGACGACAGCAGTGTACGGCTGGCCCTGCGGCAGCAGCGGGACGTAGTACTCGGAGGGGCTCTCGAGCACCAGAGGCGTCGAGATTCTGATGGTCATGTTCCTCGCCGTGAACGGCGCTGCTACCACCAGCGTGCCCGAAACGATGCCCCCCGGGTAGGTCACGGGCGGGTTGAACGCAAGGGAGACGCCAAACTCCGGCCTCAGCACCTCGTAGTAGAACGTGAAGTTAAGCCCCGCGACGCTCACCTCAACCGGATAGGCGCCGGGTCTCACGTCGCTGGGGATCTCGAACACAGTGTTCACGGTGGCCGGCGCCTGGGGCAAGAGCGCGGGGAACCTGGCGTAGGCCCCCGACGTTATCTTAAAGGGGGCCCTGACGCGCGCCTCCACGTCGTTCACGGTGTAGTTTGTGGATATCACGAACGTCGCCTGCACGACAGAGCCCGGGTAGCCGCGCGGGGGGTTGAAGAAGGCGTTCACGCTCACGGCAGGCGCCGGCACGTAGAGATCTGCGTGCTTGACAAAGCACGCCCCCGTGAAGAGACAAAGCTCGACGGGAATTTTCACCGTCCCGTGCCTGGTCACCACGAGCTGGACCGGGATCTGGAGCTGGGTCAGCAGCGGCACCGTCACGGTGACGTTGCTAAGAACTCTAACGCCGTCGCCGCTGAGAACCCTCACGGTCACGTTCTGCGGGGTCACGGGACCTGTCTGGGACAGGAGGAGCGTGACGAGCGCGGGCGACCCCACGACCACCGGCTGGGCCGGCAGGGCCGCAACGTTGACGTCAATGCCGCTAACCACCGGCAGCTGCACGGTCTTGCTGAACGTGACCGCGCCAGCGTACCCCGACACGCTCCTCATCGTGACGTCGAGCGTGATGTTGTAGAGGCCGGGCTTAAGGTCTCTGGCCAGGGAGAAGTACAGGAGGCACGTGGCGTTAGACCTCGGGGGGATTACCGCGTCGCAGCTCAGAGACGCGTTCAGGTACCGGGCCACCGCCGGCCCCCTCACAGTCACCGTAGCCTTGACCTGGTCCGCCGTGGGGTTCACCACCCTCACGGGCAGGTACACAGGCTGCCCCGCGATGTAAACCGAGGGCGGGACGACGACGAGAGCGGAGAAGTCCAGCGGGAAGACCTCAACGTCCACGGAGGCGCTCGTCGAGAAGACTAGAGAGTACGCTGATGCCTTTATCGTGTAAGTCCCGGGGCGCGCGTCGAGGGGGACCTGCACCAGCGCCGTCGTGACGAACGGAACCCCGGCGGCGAGCTGCTTCACGTGTATTCTCGTGCCCGTCAGCACCTTGAACGGCGAGTCTATGTCTATGTACACGTCGAAAAGAGGCTGCGAGGATACGAGCGTTATGTACAGCTGAATCACCGAGCCGGGATAGACGGGCGCCGGGGCGTACGAGAGAGACATGTGAAGGTAGGCGGCGCCACGCGCCTCGGCCTGCGCCTCTGCGGGCGACTTGGCCATGCCCTGGCCGTGGGCGATGCAGGCAAGGAGCGCGGCGGCGATTAGGAGCGCGGCCAGCAGGCGGCGCCCGGCAGGGCGCATTGCGTGCATAGGGGGCCGCTATATATTCATTGCGCTCTGCCGCGCGGCGGGGCCGTCCCGCTAGACCCTCCCGAGCCAGACGAGACCCTCGTCGTCTATCTGCTCTTCCCCGCGGCCGGGCCTGACGTCCCTGACTCTGTGGGCGTGCTTCAGGTCCTTGGCGGCCGGCATTGCCTCCTCGGGGATGTAGAGCACGGCGTCTAGAGGCTGCGCGAGACTCATACCCCTCCTATTCTTGTAGCGCCACACCGCGCTGTTTATCTTCTTGACGAGCTCGAAGAGTCTCGCGTTGCCGCGCCTCCACTCCTCCGGCGGGTCCTCAATGCACTCGTCGTGGACCGACCTGCCGAACGCCTCGCGCCAGATCTTGTCTGTGACGAAGGGCATTATTGGCGCCAGCAGCTTGAGGCAGTACTTCAGCGCGGTCTGCAGCGTCCATATCGCCGACTCCTGCCCCTCTCTCGTGAAGGCCCCCTCCCTGTTGTACGCCCTCGACTTCACGAGCTCTATGTAGTGGTCGGCAAACTCGTGCCAGATGAAGTTGTAAAGCGCGTGTGCGGGCTCGTACACGTCCAGCCTCTCGTATGCGGAGATCACGGACTTTGCGACGCTATACAGTCTCGCGAGGAGCGCCTCGTCCACCGGCGTTAGGCGCGGCCTGCCCGCAGGCTCGGGGAATGAGAGCACGAAGCGCGCTACGTTCAGCACTTTCGTCACGAACTCCCTGCCCTCCCTCACCATGCTCTCGACGTACCTGTAGTCGCTCCCGAGTTTCGCCGCCGCGGCGGCCCAGAAGCGCGCGGCATCGGCGCCGTACTTCTCAACCGGCGCGAGCGCGTCAATGACGTTTCCCCTCGACTTGTGCATCGCCTCCCCCCTCTCGTCCAGCCCCATCCCGTTGATCCTGACGCGCCTGAAGGGAACGTCCCCGAACAGCAGAAATGCCCGCAGCAGCGAGTAGTAGAGCCAGGAGCGGATGATGTCGTACCCCTGGGGCCTGATTATCGAGTCGGGGTACGCCCTCTCGAACACATTAAAGCCCTTGGTGACGCCCGACGCGTACATCCAGGAAATCGACGAGTCGAACCACGTGTCGAGCACCCTCTCGTCGCCGGCAAGCGCGCCGTCCTTGCACGCCTCCCTGACCTCCGGGGGCGGCTCGTCGCGCCACGGGCGGTAGTACGCGCCGCCGTTGGGCACAACCGGCACGCGCTCGCCCGCCGGCTTGATGCACCACCACAGCGGGACCTCGGTGGCGTAGTATCGCCTGCGAGACACGGGCCAGTCGAGCTCGAGAGACCTTATCCAGTCCACCAGCACCTGGCGGTACTCCGGCGGGTAGAACTCCATCTTCTGCGCTAGCTCTACCAGCCTCTCCTTGAGCTCCACCTGCTTCACGAAAAGCTCCCTCGTCACGATTATCTCCACGGGCGTCTTGCAGCGCCAGCACGCGGGCACGCTGTGCCTCAGAGCCTGCTGCCCGACGAGCAGGCCGGCAGCCCTTAGCTCCTCGACAACACTCGCGCGGGCCTCCCGCACCGTCAGGCCGGCGTACCTGCCCGTCTTTACCCTCCCGCGCTCGTCGAGTATGACCCTAACTGGGAGCTTTAGCTCGTTGACTACCACGAGATCCCTCGTGTCGCCGAACGTCGAGACCATCACGAGACCGGTCCCGAAGTTTGGATTGACGGACTTGTGCGGCAGTATGGGCACGACGGTGCCCTCGGGCGGCACGACCGCGTGAAGCCCGCCGAGTCTCTTGTATCGCCCGTCGTCCGGGTGGAATATGACTGCGACTGTTGCCGGCAGGAGCTCCGGTCTCGTCGTGGCTATCACTATCTCCTCGCCGGTTTCCTGCACGCCGAACTTGATGTAGTTCAGCGCCGTCTCCTCCTCGACGTACTCGATCTCGGCCTCGGCGAGCGCCGTCCTGCAGCGCGGGCACCACAGCGTCGGCCTCTCGGCCTCGTATATTAGGCCCTTGTGCCACAGCTCGACGAAGGTCCTCTGGGTCATTGCCCTGTACTCAGGGCTGTCGGTTCCCTGAGGCCAGTAGTCGAAGGAGAGCCCCCACCTCCTGAGCGCCCGCACGAACTCGGCCTCATAACTGTCAAGCTCCTCCTTGCAGAGTTTCAAGAATTCCTCTCTCGGCACCTCGTGCGCGACAATGCCGTATTTCTTCTCGACCTGGACCTCCACCGGCAGTCCATTCCGGTCGAGGTAGAATGGAAATATGACGTCGTAGCCGCGCATTCTGAGAAATCTTGCAACCATGTCAAAGTGCGCGTAAGACGCGGTCTGGCCGACGTGCGGCCTGCTGCTCGACAGATACGGCGGCGGCGTGTCTATGACAAAGACCGGCCTGACCCCGCTAACTCTCGTCCTGAACCTTCCCTCCGACTCCCACAGCCTTACTAGCTCCTCCTCCCACGCCACGTCCCACCTGGCGGGAAGCTGGCGCGGCACTGGGGCAGCGCGACGGCTAAATTTTAAGCCCTGCCCGCCGCCGCCCCGGCCTCGCGCAGTGCCGACAGATACCTGTCGAGCAGGCCGGCTCTCTCGAACAGCTCGCACGCCCTGCAAACACTCCCAGACGACGCGAGACCGCAGTACTTGCACTTCATGGCTCTCGCGCTCGCGCGCGGCTCCCGCAGCTCTCTCGCGAGCCTCTCGCCGAATGACACCAGCGCGTACTTGACGTGGGGCATCTTCCTCTCGAGCTCTGCGAGGAAGAACTTGATGTCGTAGCGCGGATTTCTCACAATGTACGGGCACTCTACCTCCATTAGCGGCAGGCCGTGGTAGTACGCGTAGAGCGCGGTCTCCTCCTCGCGCACGTACATGAGCGGCTTGACTCTCGGTATCGCGCCGGGCTCCTCAGGCTCGCCGCGCCGCCGGTAAAACCGCTGGAGGCCTCCCGCGAGAACGTTCAGCAGCGTGGTCTGGGCCTCGTCGTCGAGGTTATGCGCCAGCGCTATTTTCGTCCACCCGCGCGCCCTGCCCACGACGTCCATTGCCCTGCGCCTCAAGACCCCGTCAATCGTGCACATGCCGACGTTGTAGCCGGATCTCGCGAGCCTCTCGTAGAGCTCGGCCGCGGTGGCCCCGAAAATATCCTGAAATCGGTACACGCCGAACTCAAACCCGAAACTCTCTGCCAGCTCTCTGGCAGCGCTGACTCTCCGCATGCGCGCGGCGCTGTACTCGTGGCCCTCGTCCAGCACGAAGGCCTCGACCCTAACGCCCCGCAGAAGGCCGCGCCGCGCGAACTTGCCGAGCATGTAAAGCAGCACGAGACTGTCCTTGCCCCCCGACACAGCCACGGCAACGCTGTCGCCAGGCACTATCATTTTGTGCCTCCTGATCGTCTTGGCGACGGTTCTCTCAACCGACGCGAAGAGGCACTTGAGGCAGAGCCCCTCCCCGCTCACCGCGCGGAGGTACTGCGCCGGCTCCCTCCCGCAGTGCCGGCAGGCTCTCAATTCCTCCCTCCCTTTCATCCACCCTACCTCCCAACCCCTCTCTCTGGAATCCCAGGCCCTCTGGGCGTTTTTCCCTCGCGCTATTTCAAGCGCTCCCGTCACGCCCTTCAAATTGCATTTAGTGCCGGCTAGATGTTGATATGCGGGATGGCGCCGTGCTTGACCTCGGCCTTGTCCACCTCTACTGTGAATGTATCGAGTGACGTCCTTAATATATAGAACACGACACTGCAGTTCTTGCACCGCGCTATAATAACAGCATTCTCGGGGCCCTTGTGGCGGTACGTGTACGGCGGCGGCATTGCCTCCCACTCCGAGAGCCCGCAGCGCGGGCACGCGATCACGCAGAGGGGGGCGGCGGTAATTATATATTGTATCGCCGGCAGAAAAGCCTATAACCCCTTTCTGCGGCGCCCGCGAAGTTGGCGCGGGCGATCCCGGCAGGCCGTGACGCCGCTCGGGGCGGGGACGGCCGGCGCCTGACCCCGCGCCTGAGGGGCCAGAGCCAGTTGTACCTGCCCGCAAGGGTCATTACTGCCGGGACGACGAGCGGCCTAACGGCAAAGGCGTCCACGAGGGCGGCGAGCGCTATTGTGAGGCCGACCTGCCTCAGGAGAGTCAGCTGCGAGACCAGCAGCGCGCCGAACGCCGCGGCAAGGACGAGGGCCGCGCCGGTGATTACAGGGCCGGTCCTCACGACAGCAGTCTCGATGGCCTCTCTGTCCCCGAGCCCGCGCTCCACCTCCTCCCTCACGCGCGAGACTATAAAGACGTCGTAGTCTGTCCCTATGGCCACGAGAAACGAGAAGAGTATTACCGGCACCAGCCAGTACAGCGGGGCGCCCAGCAGCCACTGAAATACGGCAACCCCTGCCGCGAGACTCCACGAGGCGGACATCAGAACCGTAGCCAGGAGGCGGAGGGGCACGATTAGGCTTCTCAGAAGGAGCGCGAGAATGGCGAAGACCAGCGCGATGACTATGTAGACCTGGAGGCTCCAGAACCTCGCGTAGACCTCATTAAACAGCGCGCTCTTGACTGACGCGGACCCCCCCACTAGAAACGGCCCGTGACTCTGCCTTAACTCGTCAAGCCTTCTGTAGACTTCCAGCTGCTCGTCAGACGATCCCGGAATTGACAGCTTGAGCGAGATTACGTGCCACTCGCCGCGGCTCTCGACCGTTGTGTTAACGACATGCGGGATTCTCTGCAGCTCGCTCAAGAGCGCGGGCGGCGGGGGCCCCCTGACGGCAATGTAGGTCTCTGACACAGAGCTCACGTTGGGGAAGTACGTCAACGCGACCTCAAGCGCGCGCTTGTGCGGCGTTTCCGGCAGCATGGCGATATAGTCTGTCGTTATCCTGACCGCAAGGAGCAGGTAGGCGGCACAGGCGGCGGTCAGCGCGGCTGAGAGGGCAATCACCAGCACGGGCCTCCTGAGAGCAACCGCCACTGCCCTCTCCATGAGCCTGGACCTGCCGGCGTGAAGCGCCGAGAGCCTCCCCGGCCAGAACACCTTGTCGCCCAGCAGGTAGAGAACGGCAGGGAACGCGGCGAAGACTGTTAGCGAGACAAGTGCGGCAGCGATTATGTAACTCGCGCCTAGCGACTGCATGAGGGGGGCTCTCGACGCCGCGAAAGAGCCCAGGGACGCGGCCACGACCGCGGCGCTCGCGGCTATGGCCCGGCTTACGCGCTCCCTTACTACGGCGACGGCCTCCTCCCTGCCCCTCCCGCGCGCCCTCTCCTCTGCGTATCTGCCGAGCATTAAGAGCATGTAATCCACGCTTACCGCAAAGACCACTGGTGCTATTGTGTACGCCGCGAGGTAGTAGATCTTCATGGCCGCGCTCAGGTGGTAAAGAAGCCCGAGCGCTGCAAAGTACGTCAGGCTGGCCAGGAGCACAATCACGAGCGGCGCCAGGAGAGAGCCGGCGACGCACAGCACGACGCCAAACAAGACTCCTGCCGTGGTCTTGTCAATCTTGGGAACGTCCTCAGCGATTATCCTCCTCATGTCCTCGTAAATGTGCCGCGCTGACACCGGCACGCCGAGACTCTCGGGAATGGAGGAGGCGGCGCCGCGGCTGACTAGAGCCACGGCGTATCTATCATCGTAGACCAGCGACCTCGCAGCCGCGAGCGACTCGAGAGTTGGCGGCGGGTGGCGCTCAGTGATATTCCTCAAGAGCGCGTGCTTGAACTCGCTGACTGCCAGCTCCACGTCGCCGCCGCAGATTACGTGCGGCAGGTACGGCCTCAGCGCGGGCGGGACCCTGTCGACGAGCGCGGCGTACACGTACTGCCTCACGCCGATCGCGCTGACGTTGCGCGCCAGGGATATCGCCGTCTCGTTAAGCCTCCCGCCGAGAATTGCGCGCGCGACGCTCTCGACCGCGCTTGGCGATGCCCAGTCTCGCCACGTGACGTTAGCGAGGTAGCGCGAGACATTGCCGTAGACCTCGTCAGCGGCGAGCTTGACTGCCGCGTCCGCGTCGAACTGTCTGGCGTACCTCTCGTACGCCTCGAGGAACCTCGCCGCGGTCTCGTCGGTGGCGTTGCGCAGCGCGGCCACGCCGTAAGTTCCCGCCAGCAGCCGGCGGGCTGCGCTCAGCGCGTCGTTGTAGGCCCGCGCGAGCCTATCCAGCTCGTCGCACAGCCTCTTGCTCTCGCCTGCAAGCCTGACCGCGGCGCTCCTGAACTCTCCAGTCGCGTTGCTCAACGCTGCATCGATCCTCATCGCGTACTCTCTCGCGGCCTCGTCGAGAATGCTCCACGCCGTCAACGCGTCCGGGTGAAGCCTGCTTAAGTTCCTCGCCTTTTCCTCCAGGCCGGGGCCGAACATCACGACGAGGGCCGCCTTGGGCTCCCCGCCGGGACCCACTATCGACTCGACAACCCTGAACTCGGCATCTGCCGGCATGAGCTCCGTCTCGTTGTAGGCTAGCACGCGCAAGGCGCTGGGCCCGTGCGCGGCCAGGTAGAGATACACGGCGAGAACAATAGCGGCGGCCGCGAGAAGCCCCCGCATCTGCCGCCGGCACCTTAGTCTCAATTTAAAAACTTGCGACTAGCAGTGTGGAGCACGTTATCATGCTAGCCTTCAGCGACATGAGGGCAAGGCTCTTGCGCTACTTCCTCACGGCTCTCGCAATAGGCATTGGCGTGGCGCTTCTCGTCTCGCTCACTGCCGTCAGCGATGCCGCGAGGGAGTACGTCGAGAGGACTCTCACGCAGCTTTACCCCGCCGACATCATGATGTACTCCGAGTCGGTGAACATACCGGCCTACCTCGTCCACGAGCTCAGGGAGCACCCGCTGGTGGAGGCCGCCCACGGAGTAATAATAACAACGGGGCTTCACGGAGGCAGCGTCGTCTCCGTAGTGGGGGTCCCGCTGAGCGGAATGAGCTACTTCGCGGTCGAGCTCGAAGAGGGCAGGCTCCCGTCTGCCGGCGGCGAGGCCGTGGTGGAGGAGTCCGTGGGCGCGAGACCGGGCGACACAATCACGGTCAAGCTCCACGTTGCTGGCGGCGAGAGGGCCGTCAGGCTCAGGGTCGTTGGCGTCATGCGCAGCTTCCTGCGCGGCTTCATAGGGGCGTTTAGGCTTAATCTCGTCGTGGTCCCCCTCGAGTGGCTGCAGGAGTCACTCGACGTGGGGCCCTTTGTGAATGCAGTTCTGATCACGGTCAGGGACAAGTCAAAGGTAGGGCTGCTGCACGAGGCGCTGCGACAGACTTACAGAGAGGCTCAGGTGTACACGCAGAAGAGCCTGCTCGATACAGCCGTCCGCCTCTTTAACGCGCTCAACGCCGTCTTTGCAGTAATCAGCGGGGCCGCCCTCGCGGCCGCGACTGCAACGACATTCGCCGTGCTGTCAATAACCGTCAGCGAGAGAATAAAGGAGTTCGGCCTTCTGAAGGCAATGGGCGTGCTCTCACGCGACATTGTCGCGTCAGTGCTAGTCGAAGTGCTTGTGGTGGCTGGCATCGCCAGCGCGCTCGGCATTGCAGCTGGCTACTTCGGCATTGACGCGGTCAGGGAGATCTTGCGGCAGATGGGCATTAACTTCGAGCTTGCAATCAAGCTGGCGCCGCGTCACGTGGCGCTTGCCCTCCTATCGTCACTCGCGGTCGCGCTGGCCGGCGCGCTCGTGCCGCTCGTGAGGGTGGCCAGGCTAAGGCCTCTCGAGGTCATGCGCGCATGGCAGTAGTCTTGCGAAACGTCACGAAAGTTTACGCGAGCGGCCCGGTGAGGACGGTAGCGCTAGACAGCGTGTCGCTCTCCGCGTCTGCGGGCGAGGTCGCGGTTCTGATGGGCCCGTCGGGCTCGGGAAAGACGACACTGCTGAACATAATTGCCGCGCTCGACAGGCCCAGTAGCGGCGAGGTGCGCATACTCGGCGTTGACGTGACGGCCATGCCGGAGAGAAAGCTGGAGCGGTTCAGGCTGGAGAACGTCGGCTACTTATTCCAGAGCTACAACCTAGTGCCTTACCTAACGGCAGAGCAGAACGTCGCGCTGCCGCTGATGGCGCTCGGCGTGAGGAAGGAGCTCGCGCTCTTGAGGGCGCGCGTGCTGCTGGAGCTGGTCGGCCTCGAGGGCGCCGCGCGCCTGCGGCCCCACGAGCTGTCGGGAGGCATGCAGCAACGGGTCGCGCTGGCCCGCGCGCTTGCAACAAAGCCGAAGATACTGGCCCTCGACGAGCCCACCTCCAATATCGACCTTGAGAGCGCATCGCTGGTTCTCGGGCTCATTCACGCAATAAACAAGCTGACCAAGGCAACGGTTTTCGTGGCCTCGCACGATCCTGACGTGGCGCGGATAGCAACGCGCCTGGTGTACATGCGCGGGGGGCGCGCCTACGAGGCGTCTGAGCCCCCGAAAAGAGAGCTGAAACTTGAGGTGGAGCGCGTTGCAGAGGCCCTTGACAAACTTGAAAAGCTGGACAGGATTATCGGGCTGTGAGGCCCTCGCTGGTGCTGCTGCTATTACTGCTCTCGCTCGCGGCTGCGTGCCACCAAGTACTTGTAATACAACATACAATAAAGCCGGACGGCTCCCGCGAGACTCGCGCGCTGATGCGCGAGCTGGTTGTGAATAACAGCTCCGCCCCTCTGAACGTTTCCGGCATTACGATCCCGCCGCGCTCAGCCGTGCTCATCGAGCGCGATGTAGGCAATGTCTATCCCGAGTTCCTGCTGCTCGACGTTCGGGTCAGCTACACTAACGCGACGCCAGCGGGCGGCGTGCTGCGCGCCGGCGAGGGCGCGAGAGTTGCCGTCTCGCTCAATGCGTGCTCCCTGCTGCCAGTCGCGGTGCCCCTCATTGTGTCGATCCCTGCCGACAGTAAGATTGCCGTGCTCTACAGAACCCCGCCAACGTCGGTGCTCACGCTGGCCGGCTCGACGGCCTATTACTGGACCCTCGCCGTGAGCAACTGCACGAAATTCGAGATCGGCTTCGGCTTCGTGAGCTTCGGGAGCTTTGGCGCCGTCAGGATTCCGACAGTCTCCGTGGTTGCCATGCTCGACATTGACGGTGCGCTCAATTCTGTGCAGAGGCAGAGGGAGGAAGTGGGCGGGGCGATGAGCATGCTCGAGAGGCTCACGCAAGCAACGCTGCAGTTCACTGCCGCCGCCAGCGGCTACCTGCAGAACCTCACGTACCTGACCCGCGCGCTCAACACCACCGGCGCGGCGCTTAGAGAGAGCGCGCACGCCATCAATGCGACCAGGCTGGCGCTGGACGCAATGGCGGCTGGCCTCCTCGCGCTCGGCGACTCCGCGCGGGGGGCCGCGCTGGCTCTCAACCAGAGCGCGCTCATAATTGACTATTACTGCGCCGCTCTCGCCAGCATTGCGAGCGCGCTCGAGATCCAGTCCGCGGCGCTCTCGCTGTACGCCAAGTCCGTGGACAGGGCGCTGGCGAGCATGCTTGAGTCGCGGGCGCGCGTAGCGGCACTGCGGGACAGACTCTACGAGGCCCGCGGCGCTCTGGACAGGAGCATCGGCGCGCTCGAGAGGGCAAGAGACTCGCTGGAGAGACTGGCAGCGAACCTGACCGAGGCGAGAGCCGCCGGCCTGGCGCTGCGAGCGCTGGACTCGGCAATAGCTCAGGCGCGCGCGCTGCAGGCGCTAGTAGACTCGCTTGCGTACGCGCTCGACGCCGCCGCGGCGGTGATGGACAGCGCGGCTCTGACGTTGAAGTACACTAGGGACGAGCTCGGCGGGCTCGCCCCGCTGCTGAACAGAACCGCGGCATCGGCGCGCGGCAACGCGACTACAATAGCGCAGAGGGCGCCGCCAATTGTTCTAAACGCGTCGAGGCGCCTTGTCGAGGTGTCAAGAAACCTGTCGGCAGCCAGCGAGAGGGTGAAGCTGCTCGCGGCGCCGCTCTATAACATCTCGCGGACGCTTGCCAGCGCCGGCAGCGCCATTCTGAGCGCCGTGAGAGATCTAGAGGCATGGCGCGCCGAGCAGCTGAGGAACCTCCCGAGGCTCGGGCTCGCGCACGCAGTAGTGCAGAACGTCACGGGCGCGCTGCGCTCCAGGCTGCATACCCTTGAGCTTCAGGAGTGGGCCCTCAGAAAGTATCGCGGCGTCGTTAACGCCGCAAGAGTGGAACTGCGCTACTACATCGAGTTCCCAATTGCTGTGAAGAACATCACGCTGAGGTTAGAGGCCGCCGCGGGCTCGGCAGAGCGGAAGGAGGGAGGCTTTAACGCGGCAGCGCTGGCCGTCGCGCTCGCGGTCCCGCCGGCCGCGCTCGCGGCGAGAAGATTCCTGCGCGGCATCCGCGGCGCGGCGCGCCGCTCCCTACACTGAGGCGCGGCTGTTCAGCGCGCTGTGCACGGAACGCGGTCACAAGAACTGCCGAGGAGATGCGCCGAGTGCGGTCTCGAGACTGGCGGGGTGCCGGAAATGGCGAAATTCCAGTCCCGCTTTTCCCGCGCAGTGCTTGATGCTCACAGCCCCGGCATTGCCCCGGCCCGCGGAGAGGCCGCTGCCCGGCTGCCGGGCCTCCGGGAGCCGGAAGCGGCCGGGAGGTGGGAGAGGCACTGGAACAGAAGGCAGAGCTGACGGGCCAGTGCCCCCTGGGAGAACTTGCTACTGCCTACCAGCCCGGCGGGAAAAATTAAATATTGCATAAGCGCAAGGTATCCTGGCCGGCGGGGCGCCGCGCAAGCCTTGTAACGGCGCGGCGGGAGAGCGGGAGGTCCCGGGAGGATGCCCTCCCGGGAGTTCGAATCCCGGCCGGGGCTCCAATGGTTTCAAAACGGGGGCAGCGCACGACGCTCGCCGCAACAGCGCCCAAACGACCATTGCAGCAGCTACCGCCCGAGGCACGACTGCCCGGCGTCCCGGCCTCCCCGCGAGCTCGGGGTATGCGCCCGCATGACATCTCGCCGAGAGCCCGGGGGCGGCTTCGTTCAAGAGGCGCCCCGCCGCCGGCCTCCGCGCGCTGCGTGAGACTCCCGGCGCGGAAGGCGCCGGGAGGCCGCGCGGGCTGCCCTCCTTTTGCCGGCTCCGACCGCCGCGCCCTCTAATCCCCTGAAGTACACGTAAAACGCCATAACGGCCGCCGAGAATGCTACAAGCCTGAGGAGCCACAGCGCGAGGGACCTTGCGTCAATTCCCTGAGGCCTGACAACAAGCGGAAACACGCCGACGTAGGGCACGGCCAGAACAACTCTGCCTATGATATTCCTATTATCGACGGGAGGCTCGCCAATGCTCTGATCTGGTGCATTATTGTTATCGCCCCAGGTCACCAGCGCGCACGTGCCTCCCCCGAGCTTCTGGTGAACGCGGTGGATAATCCAGCTGCCAGCCCAGAGCGGGTTTCTCGCGGAGTACACCACGACGTCTCCCGGCTTGAGAGTCTCGCACGCGGCCGACGACAGAAATACGAAGTCTCCAAGCCGCAGCGTCGGCTCCATGGAGTACGAAGAGACAACGGCTATGGGCCACGCAACGCCTACTGATGCCGAGTACGCAACGATCGCGATTACTATTGCCGCGAGCCACAGAAGCTCTCTGGCCCACTCTCTCACCGCAGCCGGACCGCCGCGATAATTAAAGCTTGAGCCCGCAGCGCTGATCGCCGGCAAAAACGCACTGTGCCTTGGCCGTCAGACTGCGTCGTAGTACTCCTCGCTGTCTCTCACGTACCTTCTTACAAGCCCCCTCTCGACGAGATAATTAAGGGTCCTCTCTATTTGTCTATAGTCCACGCCCAGCTCCTGCGCCATGCCTCTCGCGCTGACAGGGCCCTTGGCTTTAATTATTTCAAGAACTCTGCCGGCCAGCGGAGGGGGCTTTGACGAGATGTACCAGTAGAGCCACAGAACTCCTACTATTACGAGCGCCACGGCGCCAACGCGCAAAATTACCGGCGCAGCCCTGATAAAAACCAGGGACGCGACGGCCATGAATGTAATTATCACTACAACCGCGAGCAAGTAGTAGTTCATCTCAGCGTCAGGGGAATTACCGGAATTGCCTGCCCGCCCGCCCCTGCAATTGACACTACATGGACATTGCCGGCATGCGCTATCTCGCGCAGCCCGCTTAAGTATATGTAGAGCTCTGCGAGCCGCGCTGCCTCGGTCCCATTGGCCCCCGCGGCCCTGATTATCATCTCAATTGCCGCCCTGGTGGCGTTAGCGAGCATCATTATCTGCGCTGCCGAGGCCCTGGCGCGCAGTATTGTCGAGTTCGCCTCAGCCATGGCGACGAGCACGGCTCTGGTGTAGTTTGCCCGCGCGAGCTCTTCAATTCTCTGTCTCTCAAACTGCGCCCTTATGGCGTCTTGCTGCGCGGCCACTTTCCTGTTTATGGCGTCTGTAATCTGCTGGGGCAGCACAAAATTGAGCACGTTAACGTCGAGAATATCAACAAGACCCCTAAGGGCTGGGTCCTGCTCTATGGCGTCCCTGTACTGCTGTTCTATCTGCTTAGCGATGATATCTCTATTCTCTATCAGGTAATCCAGCGAGACCTTTGATATTATGTCGCGGATCAGCTGCCTTGCCTTGGGGACCAGCACCTTATTGTCGTAATCCACCTCCGGGAACTTCCTCACGAGCTCGTCAAAGCGCTCAGGCCTTATTCTATACCTGACCACCATCTCCACCGTCACTATAACGCCGTCTTTTGTGAGGACCTCAGGCGCTGAGTATGTCCACTTCCCCGTGGCTCTCTCCTTCTGGACGAACTCTATGACCTCGATCGCGTAGGTGTCCTCAATGATATAGGCCCACGGCGCCTTGAACCCAACCGCGGGACCGACCACGGGCTTGCTTATGCTGCCCGACACGGGGTCTGCCACCACAGCGACGACGCCAGCCGGGAGCGTGTAGATGGAGAGCTCGAGAGCCACGGCCGCGGCCAGCGCCGCAATTATCGCAACGACGAGAGCTGCCACGGCCCTCCTCGGCACCATTGCCCTCCGCCTGACTCGAACCGGTATGTGCTCCACGCGGGCTGCCCAACTCCAAAATAAAGCCTTTTAGGGGCAGGCGCGCCGGAGTAGCTTAAATATGGGCCCTCCGCGCGCTGCATGACATCGGGGTGGTAGGGTGCGCGCGTAGAGCCCCGCAGTACGAGTGGATGGTTCCGAGGGCGTGGTACAACATCTTGCCAGATCTCGGCGGGGCGCTGCCGCCGTACTTGAGGCCAGACGGCGAGCCCGTGAGGCCGCGCGACCTTGAAGTACTGTTTGCCAGGGAGCTGGTGCGCCAGGAGTTCTCGCAAGAGCGGTGGATTCCGATACCGAGCGAGGTCCGCGAGATCTACCTCACGTGGAGGCCGACGCCGCTCGTGAGGGCCAGGAGACTCGAGGAGGCGCTGAGGACTCCCGCGAGAATATACTACAAGTACGAGGGCGTGTCGCCGCCGGGGAGCCACAAGCCGAATACCGCCGTCGCGCAAGTTTACTACGCGGCGAGGGAGGGCGCGGGCAGAGTGACGACAGAGACAGGAGCGGGGCAGTGGGGGTCGGCAGTTGCCTTCGCGGGCTCTCTCTTCCGCGTTAAGGCAACGGTGTATATGACTAGGTCGTCGTACCTGCAGAAGCCCTACCGCCGCGTGCTCATGGAGCTCTGGGGGGCTGAGGTGGTGCCGAGCCCGAGCGACAGGACTGAGGCCGGCAGGAAGTTCCTCTCGGAAGACCCAAACCATCCCGGCTCTCTCGGAATTGCAATATCTGAGGCCATTGAGGATGCCGTCAGGAGCGGCGCGAGGTACGTGCTCGGCTCCGTGCTTAACTTTGTCCTGATGCACCAGACGGTAATCGGGCTCGAGGCGCTGGAGCAGATACGCTACTTTGACGACTACCCGGATTATGTAGTGGGGTGCGTCGGCGGCGGGAGCTCCTTCTCTGGCCTCTTCTGGCCGTTTTACTACGAGAAGAGGGCAGGTAAGGCCGAGAGAGACGTCAAGTTCATTGCCGTCGAGCCGGCCGCCGTGCCCTCAATGACTATGGGCGAGTACACTTACGACTTCGGCGACACTGCCGGCCTCACGCCGCTCATTAAGATGTACACGGTCGGGCACACATACAAGCCGCCTCCAATTCACGCGGGCGGCTTGCGCTACCACGGCTGCGCCCCCACGCTGTCACTGCTGGTCTCAAGGGGCGAGGTCGGGGCGGTTGCGTACAGGCAGGGCGAGGTCTTCGAGGCCGCCAGGCTCTTCGCGCAGCACGAGGGCATCGTGCCAGCGCCAGAGTCAGCGCACGCGGTCAAGGCGGCAGTAGACATAGCGCTAGAAGCGAAGCGAGAGGGCAGGCCCGTCACTATACTGATCAACATGTCGGGACACGGCCTGCTGGACTTGCAGGCATACGACGAGTACTTGCGCGGGGCGTTGGCAGACGTGGTGCCAACGGCGGAGGAGCTCGCGGCTCACCTGGCCAGAGTCAGGGAGCTCATCAGGGGGAAAGGCGTGCGGTGAGCCAGTGCCGCCTGTCTAGCGCCTGTAGAGCCCGACGAGCTCGCCGCACGCCGCGGCAAGTCTCGTGAGCTCGGCCAGCACTCTGCGCGCGGGGGCTCCCGGCGTTATGTCTACCGGAGCCGAGACGGCATAAACGCGAAACACATACCTGTGCGGCCTGCCCGGCGGCGGGCACGGCCCTCCCCAGCCCACCCTCCCAAAGTCGTTCACTGCCTGCCACCCGCTCGGCGTCACCGGCTCTCTCGGAATGCCGGCGGGGAGGCGCGTGATGTTTGCCGGTATGTTGTACAGGACCCAGTGCACGAACTCGCCGCCGGGCGCGTCAACGTCCACCACGACTACAGCAAAGGCTCTAACGCCGGGAGGGGCGCCCTGCCACTCCAGCGGAGGCGAGATGTCGGCCCCGTCGCAGGTGTACTCGACGGGGATGTACGACCCGTTAGAGAACGCAGGCGATGAAACCAAGACCGTCATCGGGGCGCGCCTCGCCTCCCCCGGCCCTGGCCGCGCGGGAAGGAAGATCAACAGCGCGGAGACTAGCACTAGCACCGCCGCGGCTGCGATCAAGAGTCCCCGCCTCACAGAGCTGGATCCAGCCCGTGCTTATGAAATTTCAGCCCGCCGGCGCCGCCCCTCTGACCACTCTTGCTATGAAAACCCCGACTCTGTGCACTCTCTTTCTGTGGTGCTTGTACATGGGCTTAATGCTCACAACGGCCGTGTCGAGCAGCTCGAGTCTCGAGCCCCACCTTTCGACCACCTCCCTCACGTAGTCGAGAGTTGGGAGCTTGTGCATTGTATAAACAGTGCCGGCGTGTCTCAGCGCCGACGCCAAGAACGCGATGTCAGTGCCCCGCCCGCTCCATATGCCGAACGGCGGGTTCTGGAACGCGGCGTCAAACACCTTGCGGAGCCCCAGCATCCTGACGTCGGCAGCCAGGAGGTCCACTGAGTCGAGGCCGAGTCTCCTCGCGGCCTCCCTCGCGACTGCCAGTGCCTCGTGGTCGATATCAACGCAGAGGACGTGGCGCGCGCCCATCGCCGCGGCGGCCAGCGCAAAGCGCCCCGTCCCGCACCCAAGATCCAGCACGTCGCCCAGCAGCCCCCTCATGTAGGCGTCCCACACGGCCGTCGCGACGGCAGCAGCGTCCGTTGGGTACTGCTCCAGCCTCAGCTTAGGCCTCCTGAATGCCGGCAGCGACTCTACGAAGATCTCCAGCTCGCGCCTGCTTCTGAGCCGCCCGGGGCGCTGCTCGGGCATCTGCCTGCCCGGGGCCGGGTCATTATATGGCTGGGCGGCCGGCAG